>CACXDP010000373.1 GCA_902766445.1 uncultured Coriobacteriaceae bacterium | reverse complement strand
GTGACGTCCTTTTCTCGCGAGGTCGAGCTCGTCGTCCGGGGTGTCTTAGCCCGTCTGTAGGAGGACGAAAAAAGTGCTTGCAATTGTGCCTCTGATGCCCTATATTAGTTTCTTGCAAGCCAGCCTGGCTCAATGGTAGAGCACATCACTCGTAATGATGGGGTTGTGGGTTCGATTCCCACGGCTGGCTCCAGGAAATCGACAGGTCAAGCAGACTAATGCTTGGCCTGTTTTCTGTACTTCTGGCAAAGGGGGCTGCGCATGGGTGCTTACTTCGACATCAACGAAAACGGCTGCAGTATCCGCTGCAAGCTCTACTGCACCGATGCACGTTCCGTGAAGCGTGCCGTAATCTTCTGTCACGGGTTTGGCGGGCACAAGGACAACCATGCGGCTGAGACCTTCGCCCAACGCGCCGTTACCAAGCGCAAGGGGACGGCGGTCGTCGTGTTTGACTGGCCCTGCCATGGCAGCGATGCACGAAAGAATCTCCTTCTTGAGGATTGTGACACGTATCTGACGACGGTCATCGAGTACTGCCGACGACGTTTCGGTACCGACGAGCTCTATGCATATGGAACGAGCTTTGGCGGCTATCTCCTACTCAAGTATCTCGCGGAGCATGGAAATCCCTTCCGCAAGGTGGCGCTGCGTTGTCCAGCAATCGATATGCGTTCCACGATACGCGGAGTTGTCGCAAGCGAGGAGGATTTGCAAAAGATGGACGCTGGCAAGCCCGTGCTTGTCGGCTTCGATCGTAAGGTGAAGGTTGGCTCTGCATTCATGGACGGCCTGCGCGAGTCCGACGTGCGTCAGCACGAGTACTTCGATTTTGCTGATGACATCCTCATCCTTCACGGTACGTCGGATGAAATCGTTCCCTTTGAGGACTCCTATACGTTTGCGGATGACAATGCCATCGAGCTTGTCCCTATCGAGGGAGCTGATCACCGGTTCCACGACCCAAAGAAAATGGATGCGGCCATCGCCCGCATCATCGAATTCTTTGGCTGGTAGCCTAGTGCTCGGCCTCGTAGATGAGTTCGGCGAGGGTCTGGTGCAGGTACTCTGACTCCACGGGTTTGGTTAGGTGTGCGTTCATGCCAGCCTGAAGCGAACGCTGCACATCCTCGTCGAAGGCGTTGGCAGTCAGGGCGATGATTGGGATTTTCTTGGCATCGGGCCTTTCCAGGGCGCGGATGGTCGATGTCGCTTCTAGTCCGTCCATCACCGGCATCCGTACGTCCATGAGGATTGCGTCATAGGTGCCCTGCTCGCTCTCGGCAAACATATCGACTGCAATTTTGCCATTCTCTGCATGGTCGGTTTCCATGCCCTCAATCTCAAGGATGTCCATCAGGATCTCGGCGTTGATCTCCATGTCCTCAGCGAGCAAGATGCGCCGTCCCTCTAGGTCGGCCCGCTGCTTCTCTTTGAAGAGGCTCATGTCATTACGCTTGGCGATGCGCTCGAACTCATCCACCACGTTCCTCGCAAAGAGGGGCTTTGCGAGGAAGCCGTCCACGCCGACCGACTGTGCCTCGTCGAGGATGTCGTCCCAGTTGTAAGCCGTGAGGATGACGACGGTGGTTTCGTTGTCGAAGTGCTCGCGCACTTGACTCGAAGTTTCCAGGCCATCCATCCCAGGCATCTTCCAGTCCATGAGGACGAGATTGTACGGCTGTTGTTTGAGGTGTTGCAGCTCCAGCATGCGCATGGCTTCCTCGCCGCTCTTGCAGACGTCTGCGTGGATGCCTGCTTCATCGAGCACCATGCGCGCGTGCTCTGCAGCAATCTCCTCGTCGTCTACCACGAGTACATGAAGACTGTTCGTATCAATGAACCCGTCTTTCGCGATATCCGTGCCTTCGCAGTTGCCCAGCGTGACGACGACGGTGAACTCCGAGCCGACCCCTTTCTGCGACTCGACGCTGATTGTGCCGTTCATCATCTCAACGATGTTCTTTGTGATGGCCATTCCTAGGCCGGTACTGCCATACTTGTTCTTTCGGGTGCTGTCCTCCTGCGTGAACGAGTCAAAGATCTTTGGGATGAATGACTCGTCCATGCCGATGCCCGTATCTTTGATGCGGAAACGCAGCGTTGATTGCCCCTCATAGACAGCCGTCCGCTCTATGGTGAAGCTTACGCTGCCCGGCGCGTCGGTGAACTTGATGGCGTTGCTCAATATGTTGAGAATCACTTCCTTGAGCTTCATGTCGTCGCCGATGTAATGGTCGTCGACTTGACTCAGGATTCGACACTCGTATTTCAAGCCCTTGTCGCTGCATTGGGCCATAACCATGGTGTTGATCTGCTCGAGCATGGAGCTGAGTGAGAACTCCTCTCTGCGCAGCTGTATACGGCCGCTCTCGATGCGGCTCATGTCGAGGATGTCATTGATGAGGCCGAGGAGGTGACGGGCGCTCCCGCCCATCTTTTCGAGGTACTCGCGCGTCTGGTCCGAGAGCGTCTCGTCTTGGAGGGCAAGCGTGTTGAGGCCGATAATCGCGTTCATGGGCGTTCGAATCTCATGACTCATGTTTGAAAGGAAGGCTGTCTTTGCCGTGTTTGCCTCGTCAGCCATGGCCAGCGCCTCCGCTAGCGCCTCGTTTCTGGCCATCGTCTCACGCATCTCTTCGTCGATGATCGTGAGACCTAAGCCAACCGCATGCACCATTCCGTCATCACGGTCCTCCGCGCGGCGCACGCCGGCCATACGAATCATCTCGTAGTACTCTCGTCCGATGCGTTTCGCGAGGTAGCGATAGGCGATGATGGGTTGGGTCTTCAGTGCCTCTCGTATGGTGTCAGGCTCTATGAAGCGGAGGAATCCCTCGCGGTATGATTCCGCGACGACGTTCTCGGCATACCAGGTGAAGCGTTCCAGATAGGGGAAGTGAACGCCTTGGGCAGTCTGCACGTGATCCTCGGGATCGGCGCGGTAGCAGACTCCGTCATTTTCGTCGAGGTTGACGTAATAAACGCTGCGATAGTCAGATGCCATAGCGGTGATCATGGCATTCGCCTGGGTGTTTGCGTGGGTGACATACTCCCTTAGATTGTCGTGCAGGGCCGCAACTCGCGTCTCGAGTGCTTGCATGCCAACCTCGGTATCGGGGTTCGAGATTTCTGCGTCTGTTGAGGTCTCCTCCGTCTGCGAAGCTTCGCCTGCCTGGGGAGTGCTGCCCGACTGCGGAAGTTCGCCCATCATTTCATCGAGGTCTCGCGCGAAGTCGGTGAGGCTCTCGTTGATGGCATCAAGTTGCTCGTTGTACTTACGGGTGACGACGAGAATTATCACGATGCCGATTGCCGTAAACAAAAAACACGCCGCGAAAATCGTCAGCGTGTTCATATTGACCTCGTTTTCATACCATTCGGCCAAGAAATCGGCGGCAACGATGCCAGCGACTTCGCCCGACGAGTTAAACACGGGGCTATAGGCGCTGTAGAAGGTGCCGAAGGCGTCGGTGTAGGGTACCTCGTCGACTGCCGGCTTGCCGCGTCCCGCTATCAACAGGGCATCCGTTATGTGTACCTTGTCACCGAACTCGCTGGCGTTCTTCTCCGCTGGGTCGGCGACAAAGATGTACGTGCCATTGTCGCCCGGACGTATGGCATAGATGAACTCGAGGCCTATGTTACGCTTAAAGTGTGCCAAGGTGCCAAAGAGCTCCTGGTATTCGTCCGAGCACAGGGTCTGTCTGGTCGCACTTTCGAGCGTATCGCCATCGATCATGTCGGCTGCAGTGTTGACCACGTCGAGCATGCGGTCATCGATGAGCGTTTTCATTGCGTTGCGCGACTGTTGCGTGAGCGACATGCCCAGCACTACGCTCGTTACGAGCAAAAAGAGGGTCACCACTAGTATCGCTCGCGTACGCAGACTCATGCCCTTTGATGCCATGAAAAACCCTTCCTATTTTATGATACGACTATTCTAACAGAGCGATAGACGTGCTGTAAGGGAGGCGCTTGTAGTATATTTGCACGTCGCATGCCTGCTTGTGGTGCTACACTATGGCGACTCTTACGGAAGGACTTGCCCATGTACAAGAGACTTAGCGTGCCCAGCATCCTCATCGGCATTGTCGGCTGCGTCATCATCACGGCGTCGTCGGTCTACACCGCGCTCAAAATGGGGGCGCTGCCGTGGCCGACGATTTTTACCTCTATCACCTCGCTAGTGCTGCTGCGTGCCTTTGGTCGCAAGAGCCTCAACGAGGCCAATGTCACGCAGATTATCATGTCGGCGGGCTCGATGGTCGCCGGTGGCCTCGCCTTCACCATCCCCGGCATCTGGATTTTGGGGTTGGCGAATGAGGTTGACTGGATGCAGATGCTCTGCGTGGCGCTGGCGGGTACGTTGCTGGGCTTGGTGTGCACGGCCCTTATCCGCAAGAAGCTCGTGGAGGAGTCTGGTCTCGAGTACCCCATCGGCGTTGCCGCCGCCCAGACGCTTGAGGCCAGTGAGGCTGGCGGTAAGACCGGTGCGAAGCTCCTGAGTTCTATGGTCATCGCCGGCGCTTGGAGCATAGCTCGCGACGTATTGGGCTTCATCCCCACGCTGCTCTGCGCATTGCCGATTCCTGGCGTGGCGTTTGGCATTTATAACTCGCCGATGATGCTTTCGGTGGGCTTCCTTGTAGGAGGCGCTGCCGTGGCGTTTTGGTTCGCTGGAGCGGTCTTCGCTAACTTTGGCATCATCGTGGGAGGTTCGGCGGCCGGACTGTGGGATGTGACCACGGCGCAGGGCATCGTTTCGAGCCTTGGCATGGGACTCATGATGGGTTCGGGTTTGGGCGTGGTCGTCCGCGACATCCTGCCTAGGCTTGTTGGCTTTCTTCGCAAAGGGTCTGAAGCGAACTCCGACTCTGCACCTAGCGACATTCACGGGAAAGACGTGGGCGTATTGGGACTCCTTGCTGCTGTGGCGGCTCTCATCGTCTGCTTTGGTCTCGGCCTTGGTCCCGTGGCAGCCGTCATCATCGTGCTCATGAGCTTCGTGACCACCATCATGAGCGCCCAATCGGTAGGTCAGACCGGTATCGACCCGATGGAGATATTCGGTCTCATCGTGCTCTTGGCAGTGGCTGCCACCTGCGACGTTGGCCAGGTGCGCCTCTTCTTTGTTGCGGGCATCGTGGCTGTGGGCTGCGGCCTGGGTGGCGACGTGATGAGCGACTTCAAGACGGGGCAAATACTCGGCACGGACCCGCGGCTGATGTGGAAAGGCCAGGCCATCGGATCCCTCATCGGGTGCGTGGTCTCGGTCGCCGTGTTGGTTGCCCTTGTGGGTGCTTATGGCACGAGTGCATTCGGCCCCGGGCAACTCTTTGTGAGCGCACAGGCATCAGTGGTGGCGACGATGGTGAGCGGAATTCCCAGCGTGCCCTTCTTTGTGGTTGGTCTCGTTGCCGGTATTGTGCTCTACTGCGTGGGGCTTCCCTCCATGATGATTGGCCTCGGCGTATACCTGCCCTTCTATCTGTCGTTCTCCGCGCCTATCGGAGCCTTGGTGAAGCTCGCCTACGACAAGCTGCAGCACAAAGACTCAGCGGATTCCGAGCTTTCGCACGATGACACAGGTATCGTCGTGGCGTCAGGGCTTCTGGGCGGGGAGTCTTTCGTGGGTGTGGTCACAGCGCTGGTGACCGTCATCGCGGGCCTTGCGGGATAGTGGGAGTCTTTGACCGCTTCCCCACAGCGGGATCGTGGTCATTTTTGACCACGATCCCGCTGTGGGGAAGCGGTCAAAGTTGAGGTGTGTCATACTGCAAGACGTATATCGACGTGACCACAAGGGGGACCCGCCATGACGACCAAAATCAAAGCCATCCTTCTCGACATTGACGGGACGCTGACGAACACGCAAAAGAAGATTACGCCTCGCACGCGCGAGGCCCTGCTCAAGGCACAAGAGAAGGGTGTGGTGCTTGTACTTGCCTCCGGGCGTACGGCGACGGGTCTCTCGGCATATGCATCCGAGCTCGACTTGGCGCATCATGGCGGGGTGCTCGTGTGTTACAACGGTGCCAAGTCGCTCAACTGCCAGACTGGTGAGGTCTACTTCGAGCAAGCGCTTACGGTGGAGCAGGGCAAACGCGTCCTTGAGCACATGAAGAACTTCGACGTCGCCCCGGTCATAGACCACGGCGAGTATATGTACGTCAACGATGTGTTCTTTTCCCTGCCCAATCAGGACGTCTTTCCCACGCTCATCATCGAGTACGAGGGCCACTCAAACAACTTCTTGCTCTGTGAGAAGCGCGATCTAGCCGCATTCTGCGATTTTCCGCTCAACAAGATTCTCAATGCCGGTGACCCGAGCTATCTCCAGGAGCACTGGCGCGAGATGGCCGCTCCTTTCGAAGGCGAGCTTACGGCGATGTTCACCGCGCCCGTTTACTTCGAGTTCACCCCGTTGGGTGTTGACAAGGTTCGTGCGCTCAAGGACACCTTTGCCGCTCTCGGCATCGACCAATCTGAGGTCATGAGCTTTGGCGATGCGCAGAACGATCGCACGATGATTGAGTGGGCGCAAGTCGGCGTGGCTATGGGAAATGCGGTCGACGAGGTCAAGGCGGTGGCCGATTACGTGACGCTCGATAACGATCACGACGGCATCGCGTATGCGCTTGAGCAACTCACTCCGGAGTTGTTGGTTTAGGCTACAGCACTTCGTTCATGGCACCTGACCGGAAGCCCTTGAGGTCGAGGGTCACGTAGGCGAAGCCGAGCTCAAGGAATCGAGCGACGATGCGCTCACGATGAGCGAGCTCGGCAATGTCTGCGATTCTCTCTGGCTCTACCTCGATGCGTGCGACCTCGCCCTTCGCGCCGTGCATGCGTACGCGTAGCTGGGAAAAGCCCATGTCATGCAGAAATGCCTCTGCCGCCTCCACACGAGCGAGCTTTTCTGCGGTGATGAGCTCGCCATAGGCGATGCGGGAAGCAAGGCAGGCTGCCGAAGGGGCGTTCCATGTGGGGAGGTCCAGCTCACGGGAAAGGGCGCGCACGTCCGCCTTGGTGAAGCCGCAGGCAGCGAGAGGACTTGCGATACCCAGCTCGGCGAGTGCCCGCATGCCGGGGCGGTAGTCTCCTTGGTCATCCACGTTCGAGCCGTCGGCCACATGTTCGATGCCGTGTGCTTGCGCCGTGTTGACGAGTTCGCCGAACACCACGCGTTTGCAGAGGTAACAGCGGTCGGGAGGGTTCTGTGCGTAACCCGGGATTGTCAGCTCGTCGATGTGCGCCATTACGTGTTCGATGCCCTCTGCCTCGCACCACGCCTTCGCTGCTGTGAGCTCGCGTGTGGGGACGGCGCGAAGGCTGGCCGTGAGAGCTATCATGTGGGGGCCGAGTTCGTCATGCGCCACCTTGGTGAGCAACGTGGAGTCCACGCCACCCGAGAACGCGACGGCGACGCTTCCGAAGTCGGCAAGCGTTGCTCTGAGTTGGTCGTATTTGTTCCTAAGCGTTGCGTCCATCATAGCCTTTCGTTTTTGATGTGCCGTGGGTCCGTCACGTCAACATAGCTTGTTCGTTGTCGATATACTACACCTCAGTGTGTTGTTAGGGGAGTACTCCTCATAGCACATATCGTGGAGAGGGGATAGCAGGTGAAGGCAATCTTTCTGGATATCGACGGTGTCATCGCCACGCCGACGAGCGTGCGCAAGAACTACCTTGAGGGACGTCAGCCCGAAAACTACCGCTACGATACTATGTCGCTCATGTACGTGGGGCGGCTCGTTGAGCTGACGGATGCCGTCGTGGTGCTCTCGTCCACGTGGCGTGAGGACCTTGACACCAACGATCCCTATCTGAAGGCCATCATGGACAACCTCTGCGACCAGCTCGCCGAGGTGGGTGCTCCGTTGGGTGATGTTACGCCGAAGGTTCTAGGTGGCGACCGCTCGTCGGAAGTAGGCGCATGGCTCGATGCGCATCCCTGTGAGGCATGGGTAATCATCGACGACCTTGCGCGTTTCGAGGCACGCCCCGAAGTCTGTGAGGGCCATCTGGTGCTCATCGAGGACAGCGAGGGTATTCGGCAACAACACTATCTGCGCGCACTAGAAATACTACAGGCTTAAGTATCCTGGGTGGTCGAATCTGGCTCTGGGTCTGGCTCCTGCTCCTCACTGGGATCCTGCTTCTCTTCGGGACCGACGCGAGCGTCTATCCAGCGGTCGAGCTGAATCTTTATGAAGGCTGCTGTCGGCACCGCGACCAGCATACCCACGAAGCCTCCGATGGCGCCGCCGGCGATGAGTGCGATGATGACAAGCATCGGATGCACTTCTACGTTGTCGGAGAGAAGCTTTGGGTTGATGACGTTAGCGTCGACGGTCATGATTATTGCGAGAACGATGAATCCGAGGATCATCTTGTCCCAGGCTGCGTCTACGAGGCACATCAGCGCGATTGATGCGAACCCTACGGGACCACCTACGTACGGAATGAGGTTGCCGATGCCCGTGAGCAGGCCGATTGCCGGCGCGTAGGGCACACCCACAAGCGTCAGGAGGATTCCTGAGCTGACACCCACGACTGCCGCGTCGAGCGCTTGTCCCCTGAAATACCCGGAAAACACACGGTTGGCATCCTGTAGCAGTCGCGAGGGATCGACGTCCGGGAGTTGTCCGAGGAGGGCGACGAGCAGGCGGTTGAGGTAGGCGCCGAGGCGTGGCGAATCGAGGAGGAAATACACGGCAAAGATGACGGAAAAGAGGGCCGTCGAT
>CACXDP010000372.1 GCA_902766445.1 uncultured Coriobacteriaceae bacterium | reverse complement strand
TCATGGGATCCCAGACGGTGTAGCCGCGCGCTTCGAAGGTCGCGCGTAGGCCGCCGTTCGGGAAGCTCGACGCATCGGGCTCGCCCTGCACGAGCTCCTTGCCGCTGAAGGCCATGAGCACGCTTCCATCGTCTGGCTGGATGGTGATGAAGCTGTCGTGCTTCTCGCTCGTGATGCCGTTGAGCTGTTGGAACCAGTGCGTGAAATGCGTAGCGCCTTTTTCCAGCGCCCACTCCTTCATGGCGTGGGCGACCTCGTTGGCGATGTCGAGGTCTATGGGCTTGTTCTCGCGGATGACGCGGCTCAGCTCCTTGTAGGTGGGCTTGGGAAGCCGCTGGCGCATGTCGGCATCTGAGAACACTAGACTGCCGTACTCGGCCGTTACCTTGTCGTGTGCCATGTCTTTGGTCCTTTACTTCTTTGTGAACTCAACTGACCCATGTTACGCGACGAAAGGAAGGGGACGTGTTACGTACCCATTACGTCACGGCTTCCCCACGCACTCTAATGCTAAGGGCGCATAAAGGGGCGCATTGCGGAAGCGACGTCTGCCTGTTCGGAGTGGGATTTGATAGTAACAATGCAAGAATTTCGTAGTACTATGGAGACGGAATGCAATGAAGATCGGAGGTATCGTTCCGGTGCCTCTTTGTCTAAGAAAGACCATGGCGAAACAAGGTGGCATGGTGGTGCGGAATCTCAGGCCTGAGGTTTACGAGATATTCGAGATGACTGGCTTCGTTGATTTCCTCACCATCGAATAGCTGAGAGGACTGGTCATGCACCTTACGCTCGAGGCAAGGATAGAGAATATCGAGCCGCTTACCGAATTTGTGAACGATCAGCTCAGGCGCATGGGATGTTCTGAACGTGCGAGGATGCAGATTGATGTTGCGCTCGACGAGATTTTCAGCAACATCTGCCGTTACGCCTATGGCAATGCCGTCGGTCCCGCGACGGTACGTGTCAAGGAGCTGCCCGAGCAGGATGCCGTGAGTATCACGTTAGAAGACGGAGGCATCCCCTTCGACCCGCTCGCAAAGAGCGATCCCGACGTCTCGCTTGGCATCCATGAGCGAAGTGTCGGCGGACTTGGCATCTTTATGGTAAAGAATATCATGAATGACGTTCGCTACGAGCATCGCGATGGCCTCAACGTGCTCACCGTCATCAAGTCACTCTGAGACCTTCCGCATTCGTGTCCCCCTCGCGTCGTAGGCTTGGCACTACGGCAACGCGAGAAGGGAGTAGACATGCGCACCATCCGTACCACCATTCAAGTTATTGTAAGCTATTCGTTTGCCAGTATCTTAGGTATCGCCCTCATCCCGTTCTGGTTGGCCTTTTGCCGAATGTAACGCGCTTGAGGAACATCTCGTGACAGGGAACGGTCTATGTGCGCGGTACAATCGACGTACGCTACGACGAGGACGAGGGGGAGCCGATTATGCTCAAGAAGTTTGCTAAGGCGGCCAAGCCGACCAAGGAAGAAATCTCGGAGCGCATGGAAGCGGAGCAAGCAAAGCTTGCCGTCAACCAGATTCGTATCCGACAGGCTAAGGTGCCGGTCATGGTCATCTTTGAGGGTTGGGGTGCGGCTGGCAAGGGCAGCGTCCTCGGCAAGGTCATCAAGGACATGGATCCTCGCTTCTTTGACGTTGCGACCCTGCACTCGAAGCCCACGGAGGAGGAGCGCATGCATCCCTTCCTCTGGCGCTACATGGTGGAGATTCCTGAGGAAGGGCAGTTCAAGTTCCTCGACACCTACTGGATGGAGGAGGTCACCTCTCAACTTGTGGCCGGTACGCTCGCCAAAAGCGATTACCACAAGCGCATCGATTCAATCAACATGGCCGAGCGTCAGCTCGTGGACAACGGCTACCTCGTCATGAAGTTCTTCTTTCACATCAGCCAAGAGGAGCAGCGTGCTCGCTTGGATGCGCTCAGTGCCGACGAGAACACAAAGTGGCGCGTCAACGAAGACGACTATCTCGAGAACGAGCAGTATGACAGCTGCCT
>CACXDP010000371.1 GCA_902766445.1 uncultured Coriobacteriaceae bacterium | reverse complement strand
CAACGTCATCAAGCCGGGCGACACCGTGCTCGTCACCAATCGTCTCAAATCACAGGCCTTCGCCCTCGCGCAGGGCGCAAAGTGCCTCATCGTGTGCTGCGAGGCCGACGTCACCGACCCCATCAAGAAGCTTGCCGAGGACTTCGGTGCCGTGATCATCGGCACGCCGTACGACACCTATGCGGCTGCGCGTCTCATCTCCATGGCCGTACCCGTGCGTGCAAAGATGCTGCCTGCGGACAAGTGCGCGTCCTTCTCGATGAACACGGCAGTCGAAGAGGCTCAGAAGGTCATGGCGCGCACCGGCCATCGCTTCTTCCCCGTGATTGACGAAGAGGGGCACTACTTCGCGCTCGTCGGCTCCGGCGACATGGTCAACCCGCAAAAGAAGAACGTCATCCTCGTGGACCATGCCGAGGTCTCCCAGATGGTGGACGGCATGGACGAGGCCGAGATTCTCGAGGTCATCGATCATCACCGCGTGGGCACGCTCGAGACGCCCGGCCCCATTTTCTATCGCCTGCAGCCGGTGGGATGCACCTGCACCATCGTCTACGAGATGTTCCTGGAGAACGGCATCGAGATTCCGGCCAACATCGCCGGCCTCATGATGAGCGCCATCCTCTCCGATACACTCTGCTTCCGTTCGCCGACCTGCACCCCGCGTGACATCTATGTGGGCAAGGAGCTCGCAAAGATCTGCGGCGAGGATCCGGACACCTACAGTGACGCGATGTTTGACGCTGGTGCCGACCTCGAGGGGCGCACGGCCGAGGAGGTCTTTAACTCCGACTTCAAGATCTTTAGCCGCGGTAACGTAAGCTTTGGCGTGGGCCAGGGCTCCTACATGACCGAAAACAGCCGCAAGGCGGGCGAGGAGCTGCTCGCGCCTTACTTCGAGGCGGCGGCCAAGGTCAAGGACGTACCGATGATCTTCTACATGTTCACCGACATCAAGAGCCAGACCACCGAGATGCTCTACTGGGGCAACGGTGCCGAGCGTCTGTGCGCACGCGCCTTCGACTGCGACGCCAAGGACGGTATGGCCGTGCTGCCCGGCGTCGTGAGCCGCAAGAAGCAGGTCATCCCTGCGATGATGAATACCCTCGCCAAGTTCGAGAGCGAGGAGTAGCGCCAAATGTGCCGTGGGGACTCGTCCTCACGGCACACACTACACTTTCGGAATCTGTCTCAGTTGTGCCACAATGCCATGTGGCACAACGTTTTTATGGAGGTTCCTATGGAGAAGTCACTCGCCCTCGTCCTGCCCGACCGTCCCGGCGCACTTCGCGAGGTAATGCGCATCCTGTCTGCGCATGGCGTCGATGCGCTGCGCGTGAGCTACAACCGTGTCGTTGACGTACATGCGCTCTTTTTGGACGTGTCAGGCACGATGGCTGGGCTCGAGGAGATGATGAGGGATCTGCGAGCTTGGCGATTTCTTCCAGGCCAGCGCGAGGTGGCGGAGGTGCGCCTTCTGGAGTTTGACCTCGACGGGCGCATGGACGTGCTCGAGCAACTGCTTGCCCTCATGCAGCGCCACGAACTCAACGTTACCTATGTGGACGTTCGAACCGATGGCCTCGACGGCGGAAGCGCTCGCGTGGCAGTTTGCGTGACTGACCAGCGGCAACTCGCGGTCCTGCTTCACGACGCCAACGAGCTCTGTGAGACGCGGCTGATCAAGCGCGGGGAGCGACCAAATATGCTGGACAACAACCACTTCATACTGTCGTTTGCCCATGGCCTCGCGTCGAGACTGAAGCTCTCGTTCGACGAGGAAGAAGAGATTCTCATCAACTCGAACCGCGTTATGCAGAACCTCGTGAGCGAGGACGCGGACCCGTACAAACCCTTTGACTACATCGATCAAGTGGCTGAATACATTGCCGCATATCGCGGCTCCGCCTTTGCGGCAAACACACGCATCACGCGGCTCATGACTGCTGGCGGCGTCTCGTGCGTGTGCATCGAGCCGCCCATTGGCTCCGACACATGGATCTTTGAGTGCGATGAATGCCTACTGTGCGTGGACTGCGGTCAATGCTGCTATGCGTCCGAGCTGGAGGGCATATTGCGCGACCTGTATCCCGACTGGGACGAGCGCACAAAGAAGCTCGTGCTTACGCATGCCGACTTCGATCACGTGGGGGCGTGTCATCTCTTCGACGAGGTATACGCGTCGGGGCGCGTGATAGATAACTTCATGTTTGAGTCCATGGGTATCGTGAATTGGCGCGAGCAGAATCCGCTGGCGTATCCCTACAATCGCATCGGTGGCGTGCTCTCTGGATATCGCACGCCTGCGTACGAGCGTATGATTTGTCTCGGGGAGCCGAGTGCCATGGGCGAGCAACAAGAGTTGCTTCGCCGCATTGACACGCTTGAGGCCGCGCCCCTGCGCTTCGAGGTGTGGGAGGGCAAGGGCGGACACGTGCGTGGCGAGACTTTGCTCATCGAGCGAACGCATAAGCTGTGCCTGAGTGGCGACGTCTTTGTGAACGTGCATGGTCAGACGAAGCCTCAGTCTCGATACAACACTCTGGGGCCGTATCTCATGACATCGGTGGACACGAATCCGGAGCTGGCGCGGCAGGAGCGCGAAGAGTTGTTTGGCCTGCTGGGTGAGGGCACCTGGCAGGTGATGGGCGGTCACGGCGCCGTCTACGTCCTCAAGGCATAGCTGCTTTCGTGTACTATAGAACGCTGTGCGGTTGTTTTGGCATCGTGAAGGGAGTAGACCATGAAACGTGCCAGTGGCATCATACTTCCGCTTTTCTCTCTGCCCTCGCCGTATGGAGTGGGGACGATGGGGCAGGCCGCCCGTGACTTCGTGGACTTCTTGGCCAGCGCGGGACAGGCTTGGTGGCAGGTGTTGCCAGTCGCTCCCACTAGCTATGGCGACTCGCCGTACCAGAGCCCGTCCGCCTTCGCGGGCAATCCCTACTTCATCGACCTCGACCTCCTCGTCACTGACGGGTTGCTCACCGAGGAAGAGGTGCGCGCTCCAGATTGGGGTGACGATCCCACACGCGTGAACTATGAGCAGCTCTATCAGAGTCGGCTTGACCTCCTGCGCCTCGCTTGCGAGCGGGGTTGGGAGCGCGACCGGGAAGAGGTGGCTGCCTTCGTTGCGGACAATGGGGACTGGCTGGCTGACTATGCGCTCTTCATGGCCGTCAAGCGGCACTTTGGCATGGCCGCATGGCAGGCGTGGCCGGACGAGGCGATTCGCCTTCATCGGGCGGATGCATGCGAGCGCTATGCACAGGAGCTTGATGCCGACGTGCGGCTCTTTGCCTATGTGCAGTACTTGTTCTTTGCGCAGTGGGCGGAGCTACGCGCGTATGCGCATGAGCGTGGCGTGAGGATCTTTGGCGATATGCCCATCTACGTGGCGCTCGACTCGGCTGACGTGTGGGCGCATCCCGAGAACTACCAACTTGACGAGCGCAACAATCCCGTCGAGGTGGCGGGCGTGCCGCCCGACTATTTCAGCAGCGAGGGGCAGTTGTGGGGAAATCCGCTCTATGACTACGAGGCCATGGCGGCTGATGGGTTCTCGTGGTGGCAACGTCGCGTGCGGGCGGCGGGACAGCTGTATGACATGGTGCGCATCGACCACTTCCGAGGATTTGCCCGTTACTGGTCGGTTCCGGCGGATGCTTCGACCGCAAAGAACGGCCGTTGGGTGGATGGTCCGGGTATCGCCCTCATCGACGCACTGCGGCAAGGCGCGCCTCAGGTCTCGCTTGTCGCGGAGGATTTGGGGAAGCCGACGCCCGATGTCATGGAGCTGCTGCTCGCTTCGGGCCTGCCCGGCATGAAGGTCTTGCAGTTTGCCTTTGACGGACGTGAGGATAACGAGCACCTGCCTCACGGCATCCCCGTGAACTGCGTGTGCTACACCGGCACGCATGACAACGCTCCGCTGGGCGCGTGGTTTGCGGAGGAGAGTCCGACTTGCCTGGCTCTGGCCCGTAGCTACGTGGGGCTCAACGACGAAGAGGGTCAAGTGTGGGGAATGGTGCGGCAGGGGATGTCGAGTCCGGCCACGCTGTTCTTTGCGCAGATGCAGGACTATCTGGAGCTCGGACCGGAGTCGCGCATCAACACGCCTGGCACCATGGATGGCAACTGGCGTTGGCGTCTACGGCCTGGGCAGCTGACGGCTGACTTGGCACGGCGCATTGCCGATATCACGCGACTATACGGTAGGAACGCAAGCTAACTTGTGAAAGGACAAACAATGGCAGACCTGAACGACATGGCTTGGTGGCAAAGGACCATCGCATGCGAGGTGTACCCAAAGAGCTTCCTCGATATGGCGGGGCAGGGCACGGGTACTATCGCTGGTATCACAGCCAAGCTCGACTATCTGCAGAAGCTGGGCATCGGGGCGATGTGGATAACGCCCTGCTACAAGAGTCCCATGGTCGACAATGGCTACGACGTGCAGGACTACTACGCAATCGACCCGTCGTTCGGCACCATGGCTGACATGGACGAGCTCATCGCCTGTGGCAAGAAGCGCGGCATTCGCATCGTGATGGACCTCGTGTTTAACCACACATCCGAGGAATGCTCATGGTTTGTCGAGTCGAAAACGTCTCGCGACAATTCCAAGGCTGACTGGTACATCTGGCGCGATGCGCGCGAGGACGGTTCGGCACCCACCAACTGGCGCTCGATATTTGGCGGGAGCGCTTGGGAGTGGTGCGAGGAGCGCGGCCAGTACTACCTGCACACCTTTGCCAAGCAGCAGCCCGACCTCAACTGGGAGTGCCCGGAGGTGCGCAAGGCACTCTTCGACATCGCGAACTGGTGGGCCGACAAGGGCGTGGGCGGCTTCCGCATCGATGCCATCACCTACATCAAGAAGCCCCCTGTCTTTGAGGATGGCCCTGCCGATGGCGAAGACGGGCTATACCCAGTGCATGCCGCTACGGCAAACACCCCTGGTATTTTGGACTTCTTGCATGAGTTCAAGACGGCCGTGCGTGATGGACGCGATATCTTTATGGTGGGCGAGGCCAATGGCGTGGCCGCCGAGGAGTTGGATAAGTGGGTCGGCGAGAACGGCGTCTTTGACATGCTCTTTGAGTTCAGCCATACGCACGTGCCGATGGGTGCGGCAGAGATCTGGTGCCGTCCTGTGACGTGGAAGCTCACCGACCTCAAGCGTGCCTTGGCGGCGAGCCAGGCGGCAACGGTGAGCAATGGCTGGTACCCCGCTTTCTTCGAGAACCATGATCAGCCCCGCTCGACGGTGAACTTCTTCCGCTGCGAGGGTCCGCTTGCCGAGAAGGCGAAGGTCCTCGGTGTCGTGCTGCTTACCACGCGCGGCACGCCCTTCATATACCAAGGCGAGGAGCTAGGCTACGGTAACGCGGAATGGAAGTCCATCGACGAGTTCGATGACGTGCAGACCAAGGCTCAGTTTGACTTCGCGAAGGGGGAGGGACTGTCCGACGCAGAGGCGCTGGCTGCGTGCGTGCGGTTCAGCCGCGACAATGCGCGTACGCCGATGCAATGGGATGCGAGCGAAGCCGCGGGTTTCTCGACGGCCAAGCCATGGCTGCCGGTGCATGACGACTATGTGACCTGCAACGTGGCTGCGCAGGAGGCGGACCCGGACTCTGTGCTGGCGTGGTATCGCTCGCTTGCGAAGCTGCGCTTGGGCAATGACGTGTTCCTTGCGGGCGATTGGCATGAGCTGATGGCGGACGACGAGCAGGTCATGGCCTTTGAGCGCACTCTTGGTGACGTGCGCGCCGTAACGCTTGCAAACTTCTCGGATGAGCCGGTGACCTATGACGCGGATTTGGTTGAGGGGTTGGAGCTGCTTGCCGGCTCGATGGGAGATGCGACAACGGGCGAACTGCGTCCCCTAGAGGCCGTGGTCTGGGGCTAGGACGGGGGCGGACAGGGGGGGACGGGGGCGTTTGTCCCGCGAGCGGGACAAACGCCCCCGTCCCCCGTGTCCTAACGTTGCTCGTCTTGGAAGACTTGGATTGCGCTCATCAGGGCAGGAATGACCTGCTTCTTGCGGCTCACGACGCCGGGAAGGATGACCCGGTCGTTCTTGGCCTTGACGTTAAAGGCACGCTGCAAGAGGTTCTCGGCGTTTGGCCCGTAGTAGAGCATCTCGGTGGTCTGCTTGCGTATGTCAGTGAACATGTAGAAGAGGATGGGGATGTCCTTGGCGCGTGAGGCCGTCTCAAAGTAGGGCTTGAGCAGGGCCTCAGCCTGACGGCGGCTCTTCTTTGTCATGAAACTCGTCTGACCCACGCCATAGCTCACGTCGGCGCGCGAGAAAATCTTGAAGTCGGAGTTAAAGATCTCGTCGGCCGTGCGCCCGGTAAGGTCCGCACCGGCGTCAAACATCGCATCGCTGTATGCGTCCGGGCTTTCCCCGCAGATGATCGCGAGATCGTGTCCTGCCTCGATGTCGTCGGGCGTGCAGGTGGGCGATCGGAAGCACAGCGTGTCCGAGAGGATGGCGCTCATCATGAGACCGGCTATGTCGGCGGGAATCTCGACGTCGTACTCGCGGAACATCTCGTAGATAATCGTGCAGGTGCTGCCCACGGGTTCGCAGCGGTAAAAGATGGGGCCGGGAGTCTCGATGGTGCCCACGCGATGGTGGTCGATGATTTCCATGATTTCGGCTTCGTTGATGCCGTCAACGGTCTGCGAAAGCTCGGCATGGTCGACAAGTATGACGTGCTTCTTGTGGTAGCTCAGCATGTTTGCCGAGCCGACGACGCCCATGTAGTTACCCGTCTCGTCGAGCACGGGGAAGAATCGATGTTGCGTGCGGGCCATCACGCGCTGGGCATCTTCGATGGCGGTGTTGACCGAGAAGTATTCGATCTTTTCCTCGGGAATCATCTTTGCCCGCACGGGGATGGCCATCGTGATGAGGCGCGATGCGGCGTAGGTGTCATACGGCGTGATGATGATTGCACAGCCGCGCTCCTCGGCGAGGTTGCGGATGACACCTGTGATGTTTGCCCCGCAACACACCACAAGGCAGCCTGCGCCGGCCTCGAGGGCGAAGCGCTGCGTCTCGTAGCGGTTGGTAACGAGAACGGTGTCACCGGGCGTGATGTTGCCGTCCATCATTTCAGGCGTGGTGCCGATGAGCAGCTTGCCGCGGTCGATGACGGTATTTGGGTTGCCGATGACCATCTTGCCGTTGAGGGTGTCGAGGACGTTGCGGTAGCTCGTGCGCGCCTTGGCGAGGACGAAGGTGTCGAGGATGTCCATGTTTGCGTTGGCGATGTCCTTGACGGCGATGAGTCCCTGCAGGTCACCGTCGCGGTCGGTGATGCAGAGCGTACCGTGTACGGTATCGCGCATGAGGTTCCACGCGACATGAAGGCTCGTCTCGCGCGGTATGCCTTGGAGCGGCGTAATCTCGAGGTCTTTGATCTGAGGTGCGACGCTCGTGATGAGACGCGGCTCGCTGAAACCGAAGTGGCGCAGCACAAAGGCGGTCTCGCGATTGATGGTGCCGGCGCGTCGGGCCTCGTAGGAGGTCTCGCTTCCAGCGATCTGATTCTTGAGATATGCGTACGAAATCGCCGCACAAATGCTGTCGGTGTCGGGATTGAGGTGACCGATCACGTTGACCTTGCGTATGGCGTCTGGCGACATGGCGCTCTCCTTACGTAGGGGATGCTTTACTGTAAGGGAACAAGGGTCAGACATGCGCGGGCTTTCGGTGGACGGCACTCCTTCGCTTAACGTCGAAACCGCCACATCGCTACACTGGTGCAGGTTCGTTTGCAATGGGGGTGTGGTATGAACAAGCCTGTCTTGGGGATTTTGGGGGGTGTCGGGCCCTTGGCCACGGCGCTGCTCATGCGCATGATCATCGAGAAGACCCCAGCGCGCACCGATCAGGAACACATACCGATGATTGTATTCAACGACCCGCAGATTCCCGACCGTACGGCTCACATCCTTGACCGCACGCAACCAGATCCTCTGCCCGAGATGGCCAAGGTGGCCCGCTGGCTTCAGAACGCAGGTGCAGACTACATTGCCATTGCCTGCAACACGGCGCATTTCTACTATGACGGCATTGCCGCTGCCGTCAGCATTCCCGTGCTCAACATCATGGAGGAGACAGTGCGGGAGGTTTGTGACGTCTCGCATGGTGGTGCCTCCGACATTAGGCGCGTCGGTCTCATGGCAACGGAGGGCACCGTGGCGTCGGGAGTCTTTGAGGCTTACTTTGCTGAGCGAGGTGTGGAAGTCGTGGCTCCTGGACGTGCGGACCAGAGGTTGCTCAACGAGCTAATCTACGGACGGGTCAAGGCAAATGAGCCCTACGACGTGAACGACTTGCTCTTCGTCGCGCGCCGTCTGCGGGGCCGTGGCTGCGATGCGGTCGTGGTGGGCTGCACCGAGCTCTCGGTGATACACCATGACGTGCCGGTCAATGAGCGCTCCTCATGGCTTCATGACTCGCTTGACATTCTTGCTGGGCGCTGCGTTGACGTGGCGCGTCGTGGGACGCTCCTGAGGACCGTTCAGTAGGCCGTCTGTCTTCTCGATGAAAAGGTAAAAAAGCGCCCGGAGACGCGAGGCCTCCGGGCTGGGGAAAGGGATGTGCCCTTACGTGTACGTTACTGCTCGACTGGCTTCTTGAGGAAGGAGAGGAGCAGGGCGCCCACGACGGAGCCAGCTGCGATGGCAACGAGCCACATGACGGGGTTGCCGATGACGGCGATGACCCAAGCGCCGCCGTGAGGTGCGGGGCTGTAGCAGCCAAAGAGGGCAGACAGGCCACCGGCGATGGCGGAGCCAACCACGCAGGTCGGGATGATGTGGCCGGGGTCAGCGGCCGCGAAGGGGATGGCGCCTTCGGAGATGAAGGACAGGCCCATGATGTAGTTGACGAGACCCGCGTCGCGATCCTGCTTGGTCCACTTGTCCTTAAAGAAGGTCGTGGAGAGGGCGATCACGAGAGGCGGTACCATGCCGCCAGCCATGCAGGCGGCCATGACCTGCTGGCCTGCGCCACCGAGGGCGGCGTCAGCGAGCAGACCAGTTGAGAAGACGTAGGAAGCCTTGTTGAACGGGCCACCGAAGTCGATGGACATCATGCCGCCTACGACTGCGCCAAGCAGGACGATGTTGGCACCCTGCATCGAGCCGAGCCAACCGTTGATGGCGCCGTTGATGGCACCAAAGATCGGGTTGAGCAGGTACATGACAGCGCCCGTGGCGAGAATGCCCAGAAGCGGGTACAGCAGGATGGGCTTGATGCCCTCAAGCGCTTCTGGGAGATTGTCACAGAGCTTCTCGATGTAGAGGGTCAGATAGCCTGCGAGGAAGCCAGCGCCCAGTGCGGCGAGGAAGCCGCCGGAGACACATACGCTTGAGTCGAATTCAGGAGCGGTGGCGAGGAACGCCATGTTGATACCGGACTTTGCCATGAGGCCGCCTACGACACCGGGGGCGAGGCCGGGACGGTCAGCGATGGACATGGCGATGTAGCCTGCGAGGATCGGCAGCATCATGCCGAAGGCCTCTTCGCCGATCTTCTTGAAGAAGGCCGCAACGGCGGTGGAGGAGCCATAGGCACCAGTGCCGGCCGCGCCCATGTCTACGAGGAACGCGAGAGCGGTGATGATGCCGCCGCCAATGACGAAGGGCAGCATGTGGCTGACGCCGTTCATGAGGTGCTTGTAAATCTGGCCACCGATGGACTCGGTCTCGCCAGCGCCAGCGTCAGCAGACCCGACGGTGCCCTCCTGGACGGGGGCCTCATGGTTCAGGATGATGTTGATGAGGCGCTCAGGATCGTTGATGCCGGCGCTCACGTTGGTGGAGTAGACCTGCTTGCCAGCGAAGCGCGCGCGGTCGACGTTCTTGTCGGCGGCAATGATGATGCCCTCGCAGTTGGCGATCTCGGCGGCAGTGAGGATGTTCTTGGCGCCTGCGGAGCCCTGGGTCTCGGCCTTGAGGACGATGCCCATCTCGGCGGCCTTCTTCTCGAGGTTCTCGGCTGCCATGTAGGTGTGGGCGATGCCGGTGGGGCAGGCGGTGATGGCCAGAAT
>CACXDP010000370.1 GCA_902766445.1 uncultured Coriobacteriaceae bacterium | reverse complement strand
TGCGATGACGTATTCGCCCATGTCCTCGGCCACAAGCGTCTCGAGGCAGGCACGTCCGCACGCGACAGCCAGCGGATTACCGCCGAAGGTCGATCCGTGATCGCCGGGAACGAGCAGGTCGGCCACCTCGGCACGCGCGGCTACGCCACCCGTGGGGAAGCCACCCGCCACGCCCTTGGCGACCGTCACCACATCGGGCTCAATGCCCGCACGCTGATACGAGAAGGGAGCACCGGTGCGGAAGACACCCGTCTGAACCTCGTCCACGACGAGCAACAGGTTGCGCTCCGTACAGGCAGCACGAACCGCACGCAGATAGTCGAGGTCAGCTGGCCATACGCCACCCTCGCCCTGAATGCATTCGAGCATCACCGCACAGACGGGACCTGTCTCGTCGGTTGGATGGTCGAGCGCTTGCACAAGCGCCTCGATGTCGTTGAGCTCCACCGATGCAAACCCCGCGGGCAGTGGGCGGAAGCTCTGGTGAAAGACGTCCTGACCGGTCGCGGCCAACGTGGCAAGCGTACGTCCATGGAAGCTCTTGCGAGCGGTGATGATACCTGAGGCACCACCGAGCATCTTCTCGCCCCAGCGACGCGCGAGCTTGAAGGCTCCCTCGTTTGCCTCGGCCCCCGAGTTGGCAAAGAAGGTCTTCCACGTGGTCTCAGTCGAACCTGTGACATGGCCCTCTTCGTCGGTCGTCTTGCTCAGGAGCTCGGAGAGCAGTTTCGCATACTCCCCACGGTTCTCGTAATGGTAGTAGTTGCTGACCTGCCACAGACGGGATGCCTGTTCCTGAAGCGCAGCTACGAGCGTGGGATGTGAATGACCTAGGCAGACACAGCCGATGCCCGCCAGGAAGTCGAGGTACTCATTGCCGGCCGCATCCCTGAGCACGGCACCGTCGCCCGAAACAAACTCCACGGGATAGCGTCCGTAGGTATGTATGACATAGCTCTCGTCGAGTGCAAGTACGTCCTTGTCCGCAAACATATTTCCTCCTATGTGCGTCAATCCTGCGAAAAGATCGTGCCGATGCCGGCATCGGTGAAGAGTTCGAGAAGCAACGCGTGCGGGAAGGTGCCGTTCATGATGCGCACATCATGGACCCCCGCGTCGAGTGCCTCTGCGATGGAGGCAATCTTTGGGATCATGCCGCTTGACAATTCCCCACTCTCCAGGATGATATGGCATTCCTCGCGTGTGAGGGAGCTTATGAGGCTCTCCTCATTGCCCATCTCGCCATAGAGACCATCCACGTCGGTCAGGTAGGCCAGCGTGTGAGCACCGAGCGCCTGTGCCACCTTACTTGCCGCAATGTCAGCGTTGACGTTGTAGAGACCATCGGGTCCACATCCCACGCTTGCAATCACGGGAATGTAGCCGTGCTCCAGCACGCTCTCGATCAATTCCGTGTTGACCTCGACGACCTCGCCGACATGCCCAAGCTTCGGGTCGGTCTGGCGACATTTGAGCGTCTTTCCGTCGGCACCTGAGATGCCCACGGCATTGGCACCGTACTCGTTGAGCTGCCAGACAAGCTGTTGGTTTACCTTGCCGATGAGCACCTCGGCCACAGCCTCCATGGTGTCGTCGTCGGTTACGCGCAGACCATTCTCGAAGCGCACGGGCAGCTCAAGCTTGGACAGCAGGGCATTGATCGCCTTGCCACCGCCATGGACGAGCACCACGCGGATGCCCATGAGCTTCAGCAGCTCGATGTCGTCAAGGACCATGTGACAGAGCTCGGGATTCTCCATAGCCGCGCCACCGTACTTGACCACCATGGTCGTACCTGACTTCTCGTGGAACCACGGCAAGGCCTCGAGCAGCACCTCGGCCTTCTTTTGCGCTTGAACTCGACGCTGTGCGTCTTCTCTTCTCATATGTGCTTTCCTTCCCTACGTGCGGTAGTCGCCGTTAATCGTGATGTACTCGTGCGTGAGGTCACAGGTCCAAATGCGCCCGTGAGCCTCTCCAACGCCCAGCGAAATGACGATGGAAATCTCGTCGTTCTCGTCAAAGAGGCGCAGCATCAGGTCCTCGTCCATGGGCAGGGGCAGTCCCGCACGCAAGACGGGCACGCCCATGAAATCGATGTCCACGTCATACTGATCGAACTCGATGCCACACTTCCCTGCCGCCGCCGCAATGCGGCCCCAGTTGGCGTCATGTCCGCAGATGGCAGTCTTTACCAGCGGAGAGTTGGCAATCGAGCGTGCTACCACGTCGGCATCCTCGTCGTTGGCAGCTCCGAGCACATCCACCGTCACGAGCTTCGTGGCTCCCTCGCCATCGGCCGCAATCTGTCGCGCAAGGTCCTCGCAGACGGCTCGCACAGCTGCGGCCACAGCGGCAAACGCCGGCGAATCCGCATCGATTGCAGTACCGCCCGCCTTGCCCGTGGCAAATAGGATACAGGTGTCGTTGGTGGAGGTATCCGAGTCCACGGTGACCTTGTTGAACGAATGAGAAACCGCTGCAGAGAGCGCTGCCTGAGCTGCGTCGCGCGTAAGCGGGGCATCGCAGGAGAGAACCGAGAGCATGGTGGCCATGTTTGGCGAGATCATGCCCGAGCCCTTGACGAATCCGCCGACGCTTACCGTCACTGGCTCGCCATTGAGCACGATCTCTCCGCGCCACGCACTCTCCTTGGGCACGGTGTCTGTGGTCATGACTGCACGCGCGGCGAGGTGGGCGCCTTCGGTCGTGGACGCGAGCGCCTCCATGGCTGCGGGCACGCCCGTCTCATAAGGAGCAAGCTCGAGTTGTTTGCCGATGACGCCTGTCGAGCCAACCAGAACTTGTTCATCAGGACACCCCAGCTCACGAGCGACGATCGCTGTCGATGCACGGGCAACCGCCAGTCCGGGTTCTCCCGTCGAGGCATTGGCATTGCCGGAATTGAGCACGACAGCACGTGCCACGCCCGAGGCCGCACGCTCGCGCGACACCTGCACCGGCGCGGCGCAGAAGCGGTTCTGTGTAAAGGTCGCCGCAACCACGCACGCCTCGTCAGCAGCGACAAGTGCCATGTCCAGTCGCTCAGGATCAGCGCGGAATCCCGCATGCACGCCCGTGGCACGCATACCCTTGGCTGCACACACGCCCCCTTCGCATCGCTCGAAGCCGAAGTCCGCAGCCCTACCCGTGGCCTGCGGCACCGTGAGAAGCTGGTATCCCGTCGCATCCATAACGCTCATGGCGACCCTTTCCACGTCGGACGATAGTTCGGCAAAGGTTAGCACATGCGTGACGCGTTTTCCTCCACTCGTACCCATCTGCGCCAAAAAGGTTACTTCTGCTACTTGGGAGAATCCCCGAGCAGCATGTGGCAACTCTGTGCTGACGCGTGAAGCTTTAGAGCCATTTAAGATTCGTACCTTAGCATTTGTCATGAACGTACAAGAGGGACAGCGAAAGGAGCGAGGATGAGTGCGATAAGCAGACGGACGTTCATAGGTGGCGCGAGCATAGCAGCAGCTCTTGCGGCATGTGGTCGAAAAGACGAATCCACAGACGAGAACGCGAATGCGCAGGCTGAAGCGAAACAGGCGCAGTCAGCGCTCACGCTCGACCCGAGTGCATGGCAATACAATGCGACCGATAACGTCTACTACCAGCTAGGCGTCACATACTGCGCGACTCCGGCGGACCAGAACTATGAGCAGCTAGCAGTGTTTGTCCCCGGCGCGTACTTCAATGCGAAGGATAACGGCAATGGCAGCTTCACATGCACGCCGAGCGACGCAGCGGCGGCAGGCGGTTTCACGGCCTCTACAGCACCAATTGTCATGCCGGTCAATACTCCTGGCTACTCTGCGCAGAGCCCCCTCACCGAGTACTCTTCGCAAACCGCCTACACAGGGCAAGGGTTTGTCTACGTACACGCAGGATGTCGTGGGCGCGATGCAGGTGCGCCATCAGGCGTCGTCGACCTCAAGGCGGCGGTACGCTTCCTGCGCGCCTCGGCACCGAACCTGGCTGGGAGCACCGACCGCATCTTTACCTTCGGCATGAGCGGTGGCGGAGCCCAATCGGTCCTGATGGGTGCCACCGGTGACTCTGCCCTCTACACCCCCTATCTCACCGCCATCGGCGCACAGGACGCAAGTGATGCCGTGCTAGGCAGCATGGGCTGGTGCCCCATCACCGGGCTCGACGTGGGCGATGAGGCGTACGAGTGGATGATGGGCACGACTCGCGAGGGACTTACGGAAGAGGAACAGGCCATTTCGAACGGGCTGGCAGCGGCATTCGCCACCTATGTTAACGAGGCCGGCATCACAGACGAGAACGGCAACACGCTGTCACTCGATGAGTCCGAGGAAGGCATCCATCAGGCGGGCAGCTACTATCAGCGCGTGCTTCAAGCGATAGAAACGTCACTGAATGACTTCCTGAAGGACACCGAGTTTCCATACGATGCGTCTGCGGCCTCAGCGGGAATGGGAGGCCCCGGAGGTGGCGGACCCGACGGCATGGGCAGGCCCGATGGCATGGGAAGGCCCGGCGGTGCGCCAAGCCCTGATGGCAATAACCAGGATAACGTCGCAACCGATGCCGCCAACTCGGATACAGACACAGTGCCCGACGAGTCCTCCAGTGGCACGGGACCCGGGCCAGACGGAGGGACAGGTGGTGCGCGACGCGGTGCGGGTGGACCAGCCTTCTTGGAGACGGACGGCACGGCGCTTCCCGATACGGGCGAGGATGCCCCGACAGATGATGCCGACCTCGACGACGCCGAGGGCATCGATGAGGTAACCAACTCTGACTATGAAGCCATCGACGACATCTCCCGCACACAGAACTCTGGTGGCGTAAGCCTCTCGGGCACATACGAGACCGCGGCTGACTACATCGACGCACTCAACGCTGACGGCGAGTGGGTGAGCTATGACGAGACGACGAACACTGCCACTGTCGAGAGCGTCGCGTCGTTCTGCGCTACACTCAAACGTGCGTCAAAGGGCCTCGGGGCCTTCGACCAGCTCGATCGCGGCCAAGGGGAAAACACCCTCTTTGGCGTTGGCGGTGCTCCCGCGCACTTTGACGCCACTCTTGCGCGCATCCTCGAAGAGCAGGGCAATACCTACGCAGCGGACTATGCGGCCGACATTAAGCTGGTAGATACCCAGGGAAGCGACATGCAGACTCGCGTGAACATGTACACGCCACTCTACTACCTGCTTTCCACGTCGGAAGGTCACGGCACAAGCCAACCCGCCAAGCATTGGCGCATCCGGTCTGGGATCAACCAAGGTGACACAGCGCTCACCACCGAGCTCAACCTAGCGATGGCTTTGCAGGCTGACAATCGCGTGGAATCGGTAGACTTCGCTGCCGTCTGGGGACAGGGACACACGCAGGCCGAGCGCACCGGTACAGCCGAGGAGAATTTCATCGCCTGGGTCAAGGGCTGTCTCGCCTAACGTCGCGAGGATAACGCAGGGAGGAAGGTTCCATGGCATCGTTACTCGAGGCAATCATGCTGCTGTGCTTCGGTCTTTCTTGGCCCATCAACGCGCTGAACGCATGGAGAGCCCGCACGACGCGCGGCACCTCTCCTGCGTTCCTCGCTCTCATCACGGCTGGCTATCTGGCAGGCATCGCCGCAAAATTCGTCGGCCACAACGTCAACTGGGTGCTCGCTGTCTACTTCTTTAACTTGGCAGCACTCGTAGCAAACATCCTCATCTACCTGCGCAACCTGACGCTCGACGCACGCCAAGGGGAGCCGCATGAAGAATAGCAGGTCGGCTACGGCACAACATCCGTGCGCGATTCTTTCGGGATGGGGTAGCTCGATGTTACCCAACTCTAACATGTGCGACTTCGCAAGCCGACTCGGTGGAGCCCACGAGCACACGCACCTCTTTGAATCCCTTCGCGCCTTGCTCATTCATCGTCACGAACGCCCGATAACCCCAGTCGCCCTTGATCGTAGGCTCTTCTTCCTGATCGGCCTCTCCTTCGAAGTCCCGCGTCACCGCCCCTTCCTCTGACACGTGGAACGCCTCCACCGCCCTGCGTGAGCCGTCGTCAGCCGTCACCTCGACAAAGACTCGGTCATCATCAGTGGCACAGGTCTCATCAAGAGTACCTTCCACGACGAAATACGGGCCGTTGGTAGAGAGACGGACACTCGTGCTCCCCTGCTTCGTGGCGACTTCCCCACTGATTGCTCGTTCGGGAGAAGGCAGGTAGGGGGGCTTCGTGGCAAAGAAGTCGATGTGTCGCTCGGCCCGCTCGACGACCACGTCATCAGCTCCGGCAAGGGCGGAGACCCCCATGTCATAGGGCACGAGCTTGGTAAACGTCGCCTCGGCATATGCGCTTGCGAAGTAGGGCAGGAGGTTGTTTCCGAAAGAGTCGCGATACATCAGGAGCGTGCCCCGCGCGGACGAGTCCGTCGAATGCGTCTGAATCATGTCGTCCTCGACACTCGCGGCCTCATTGGCGTATTCCCACATGTCGGCCGCCGTCCAATGCGGGTCCTGCTCCTCCTGAGCGGTAGCGGGATGTAGCATGACATCAACATCACCCACATGCCCCGCAATCATCTCCTGCTCTCCTTCAAACGACGTTACGGGCGTGGACAGCAGTGGTGCGATACAGCGATACGCGAGTAGCGCGCCTTCGCCGTTCCAGTGCGAATCACGCTGGTAGTAGAGAATCGCATCCTGTGCATTGAACGCCGCCTGGAGGTCACAGGTACGCACGCCAGCCGCATCGAGCAGAGGACGCAGCCGATCAAGGTTACTCTCTCCTTCGCCCGGCATCTCGTAATAGGGCATGTGCTCGGGATAAAGGCTGTTTTTGTTTGGTGCGATTGCGAACGCAAAACCCTTGCCTTGGGCTGTTATGTACTCTTGGATGAGGGCAAGATTCGCAGCGACGTTTGCCAGCTCGTGGTCCGAGAGACGGTTGCGGCGCTGGTAGTCATTGAGCGTGCCCGCATAGTAGAGCCAGCCCGAGCTGCCTACCACCACGTTGTCTGTCGCCGAAGTCATGAAAACCCGCTGCTTGATTGTCGCGTCGAGATCAACCATCGTTCCACGGAAGGCAAAGTGGTCAGCGAACCAATCACCCGTGTCGGCAAGCACGTTGAGATTCGGCGCACCGTCCTTCGTTAGGCTCGGCGTCGGAGCCAGCTCTCGCTTTTCGGCACTCACGTCTTCAGATACGAAGGGCATACACGCGAGAGGGATGAGTACCATCGCAAAAAAGGCTATGACAAACGCCATGGACACGCGCGATGCATGCGGTTGTTTAGCGCCGTCGACTACCGAAGGGCCTTCTGGTTCGCGAGCAGCTGATTCACCCACGATCGCGTCGGCCTCAAAGGAATCCGTCTCGTCCAGCAAAACCCACGCGTGCACGTCCTCGCGTTTCAAGTGCCTTGGCACAGACATGCGTTCACTCAAGGCGCACCTCCTAGAACCTGAAGTAAATGAACGGATTATACGTGCCCGACGACAGGCTCACCATGCTGAGGAAGAGCAGCACGATCGCACAGGCGTATGATGCGCAGTTGATACCCACGCCTGCCTTTCCTACAAGGCGCGAACGCAGCGCAGGCGGGAGGGACGAGGCAGCGAGCACCGCCATGACAGCTGTGGCCAAAAAGTGCGGCGTGAGCTGCTCCATGACGAGGATGTTTGCGAGTCTGCCACCAGAAGCTCCAGAGAACATCGCCTGTAGCATCAAACCCGCCTCTGCGAGCGTGTCAGCGCGAAAGATCACGAAGGTACACATCACGACCAGCATCGTGTACACGATGCCGACAGGCTTAGGCAGACGACGTATGGGCACCACGTTCTCAAGTAGAAGGAACAGTCCGTGCAGAAGGCCCCATACCACAAAGGTCCAATTGGCCCCATGCCACAGGCCGCACACAAGAAAGACGATAATGCGGTTCGCGATGGCGCGGCCACGTCCCTTGCGATTGCCGCCAAGCGGTATGTAGAGGTACTCCTTGAGCCACGTAGAGAGGCTCATGTGCCAACGCCGCCAGAACTCCGTCACGCTCGATGAAGCATAGGGGTGATCGAAGTTCTCCTTGAAGTGGAAGCCAAAGACTCGTCCCAGACCGATGGCCATGTCGCTGTAGCCCGAAAAGTCGAAGTAAATCTGCAAGAGGTACGCAAACGCCGCCAGCCACGCCCCGGCACAGCCGATGGAGGCCGCGCTTGAGTCATAGAG
The DNA here is from genome assembly GCA_902766445.1 of uncultured Coriobacteriaceae bacterium. Taxonomy (GTDB): domain Bacteria; phylum Actinomycetota; class Coriobacteriia; order Coriobacteriales; family Atopobiaceae; genus RUG440. The sequence goes on along the minus strand of CACXDP010000370.1, from coordinate 11,762 downwards.
CGTGTCAGCGGCAGAGGCCATCACGTTTGCGATTAGAACCTTCTTTGCGAGACCGCAACAGAAGCGCCGAAGTCCCGCTGCCACGTCATCTGCAGTGGCATGCCTGTTTTCCATCTCCGCGGCGATATCGTGGTACTTGACGATAGGGCCAGCTACGAGCTGAGGAAAGAACGAGATGTAGAGCAGCACGCGCGGGTAGCTCGACTGTGCCTCTACATCACGACGGTATACGTCAATCACGTACGAGAGCGCTTGGAAGGTGTAGAACGAGATACCGAGCGGCAAGGGGATGTCGGGCGTCGGAATCGACAGCCCAGCAAGCGCATTGATGGTACCCACCACCATGCCTGCGTACTTGAAGACGCCCAAAAGACCCACGTTCACAACGACAGCCAGGACGACAAGCGCCCGCCTTCGCCCCGCATCCTCAGCACTTCCGACGGCACGTCCCATGAGCCAGTTGAAGCAGGTGCTCGCAAGCATGAGCAGGACAAGTATAGGTTCGCCATACGCATAGAAGAGCAGGCTCGCGACAATGAGCAGGGCGTTCTTCACGCGAACTGAGCGGGCCAACAGGTTGGCCACAAACACCGCGGGAAGAAACACGCACAGAAAGAAGAGCGAGCTAAATACCATATGTAGCTCCATCCATAACGAAGACCCAATCAGAGCAATGGTGGCAGAGTCAATACATCGGGTACATGAGCCTACCTCGTAGTACGATACTCTTTGAGGTGTTGTAGGTATCCTTGGAACTCATCGGAGCAATCCGAGTTGCTAAGATGATAATCCTTGTGCTGCAGAATCGTGCATTCGTAGCCATAGTACGCATCGATGTAAGCCACGAGCCTGTCTATCGCGTCGAGTTGTGCTGCGGGGTATGGGCGCCCATCCTCGATGTGGTCAATTTCGATGCCTATGGAGCATTGGTTCATGGCACTCCCAGCGCCCGGCGTATGCTGCACGACGTTGAACATTTGGTTGATATAGTCGTATGTGGCACCTCCAGCATGCCAGCAGATTTGGTTCATGTCCACGTACTGACGTATCTCGCCCGCTTCGTTGACCATGAACTGCGTGCCTGACCCACCACGCTGTATCCAGTCGTATATCCAGTAGTCGAATCCGCGGTTCTCGGTCGTGTCATGCATCACGATGCATCGCTGGTAGTATGGCGACTTGTATCCATGCGCGAGCTCGGGCACGAGTTTTATGCTCATGTTTGCCGGCTTGGGCACGTATGCGTTGACGGCAGCACCTCTGTAGTCACCGGCGGGTAGGCTTGGGTTTGACCCTTTATATGCAAGCTTGATCTGATACGCCTCCGCACGCAGACCCAAGCCGAGAGTCCCTGCGGACTCGCCGTTCTTTGCCCAAGCCATCCAACCTATCGTGTCGACGTAGACGCGATACCACACGTCGAAATAGCTTGACACCCTACCCGTAAGTTTAATCTGAATCGCCTCAATTTCCCTTGGAGTGCCCTCTGCCCAGGCAGATGAACCGTCTTGACACCAGCCTTGCCAACCAGCACCCTGTGTGCGCACACGATATGCCACACCTCCGTTTAAAGAGCCAGAAGCGAGACTCACCTCAAGGGCTTCGAGGCACGTGGACGCACCAGCCATGCCAGCGGTGGCGCCGTTGTTGCCCCAAGCCTGCCAACCATAGCCTTGCGAGCACGCACGATACGAGATCTGCGGACCTTTGAGATATGCAATCGATTTATCAGACTTGATTCCCTCGAGCTCTGACGGTGCAGCGCCACCTTTTGGCACAAGCACTACCTGTATTGCCTCAAGACGCCAGCTCAAGCCCGAAGTCCCCGCACACTTGCCGTTCTTTGCCCAACCCATCCAGCCTAACCTCTGGGCGTGTACGCGATAATAGACGTCGTATTTACCTGCCATCGCTCCTGTAAGCTTAATTTGTATGGCCTCGAGACGTTTGGACTGGCCAGTGGTACCTGAGAGGGCGCCATCGCTCACCCATCCCTGCCAGCCATAGGTTTGCACGTGCGTACGATACTTGATACCACCGACGACAGGAAAACCACTCCCCAGCTTTATGCGGACTGCTTCTAGGCGCTTCGATTCGCCCGTGGTTCCAGACACTTTTCCGTTCCAACTATAGCCCGTCTCCCATCCGTAGGTCTGACAGTGAACCCTGTACCCTACGCTTGGCGCGATAATCTGAAAGGTTGTGGATTTGGTACCCTGATAGTTACCCTTACCTTTTGCGGTCACAGTCGCCGTGCCCACCTCAGTGTTTGCCTTGTAGCTTAAGCTATAGTCGGTGCCGTATGTGAGCGTCTTTGACCCGCACTTCACCACAGGTCGAGGAGTGAGGGGCCTGCCCGTATAGGCCTGTTTGCCAGGCGAGACGATGCTCGTGATGCTCTCACCACTGTCAGTCGCACCTGAGGTTAACGAGCTCCCCTTTCGCACATCGTCATCCTGCACCACAAGCAGCTCATCGGACTCGTTGCGCAAATCCTGAAGCTTGGCGCCTTCTTGCTCCTGCTCCTCAGATACCGCATCATCCTCTTCCTCTATCACACTGTCACCATCATTCTCGGAAACGACAGCGGGGTCTTCGACGGTATCTATCTCCATATCATCGCTTGGCTCGCCTTCATCCGGAAGTGTCTCAACGATGTTTGCCCCATCGACGTCAGATTCGGCATGGGCAGATGCGGGGACAAAACCCCACGCAAGCACCAACGACAAACAGGCCACAAGAAACGCCTTCATCATTCACTCCTTTCGGCGACTGCGGTGACGGAGCACAAGAGAAGCGACCCTCTGTCGCTTCCCATATCGCCCGCCAATCCACTAGTCTACAGATTTTAGGGACTCGACCATGTCCACCCGATCGAGCTTGCGACGCATCACGAACATGATGAGTCCGCAAAAGACAATCGTGAGAATAAACGCGTACGTAAAGCTCACAGGATGAATCGTCCGGCCAAACATAACATAGTCTACCTCAGCCGTCACCACCACGAAAGTCTCGAGCCATGTCCCAAAGGCTAAGCCAAAAACGTCCCCGATGATGGCAAGCAGAAGTATCTCTCTAAAGATGTAGGCGTAAACCTCCTGGCGCGTGAATCCCAACACCTTGAGACTGGCAATCTCACGCACTCGCTCACCGATGTTGATGTTTGTCAGGTTGTAAAGGACGATGAAGGCAAGTGCCCCGGCGCTCACGATGAGCACTACCACGACCAGGTCGACCACCGAGAGCATATTGCGATATAGGTTAATCGTCTCATCGGAGAACACTACGGTGGAGACGTCATCGCGATCGCGGAGGTCTTGCGCGATGCCCGCTCGAACCTCGTCATCAGCCGTCGTGCTAGCGTAAACCGTGGAGAAGACTGGCTTCTCTGCATCAATCTCCCGCCACGCCTTTTTGCCGAGGTATACGTAATTCCCGACGTAGTTCTCGGCTACGCCTGTCACCGCACATGGATGGCCATCCCCCACGACATTTCCGATTGCGTCCTGGTCATAAAGCAGTATCTCGTCGCCCACTTCCAGTCCGTACTTGAGGGAGAGCTTCTCAGTAATGATGACACTCCCCTCGTCAAAGGCAATCGGCTCGCGCGAGATCCGGTTCACGAAGGTCACCGCCTTCTCGATTTGACTTTCGTCCTGCGGCACTACCACCTGCACGCGAATCTTCTCACCACCATCCCGTACGCCAGCCTGCATGTTTTCCCCTTGCACGCGGATGATGTCCGTCACCTCACCGGTGGACTCGAGCGCTGAGACCACCTCCTTGACATCCTTCGAGTTGGCGTCCTCGTCGAGCGCCACCGTGGTGTCATAATGAATGATGGGGCCGTACTGGCAGTCGATGATGTCCCAGATGGCGTCATGCAGACCAAAACCCACAAGCAACAACGCCGTGCAGCCCGATATGCCAATCACCGTCATCGCCAGACGGCGCTTGTAGCGAAACATGTTACGGCAGGTAACTTTCCACGAGAAGGAGAGCCTGCGCCAAACCGGCCCCACGCGCTCTAGCAGGATACGCTTGCCCGCCACCGGAGCGCGCGGGAGCATGAGCGTGGCAGGCGTCTCGCGTAAGCTCGACACCACGGCAACCCAAGTGGCCAAAAGCGTCACGCCCACGCCAAGTCCGCCTGACGCCAAGGCGATGAGCGGATCGATGGGAAGCGGGAATGGGTGCAGAGGCACTACATAGATGATTGCATACGACGAGGTCACGATGAACGGTAGTACCTGCGAGAGCACGAGGATTCCTACGGTCGCGCCTATTGTTCCCGCCAGCCCCGCATACACGAGATACTTGCTCGCGATCCGCGCCGTTCCGTAGCCAAGCGCCTTGTACGTACCCAGCTCGATACGATCGTCCTCCACCATGCGTGTCATGGTCGTCAGTGCAACGAGCGCCGCCACGAGAAAGAACATGAATGGGAAGACATCGGCAATGTGATCTATGCGATGGCTATCGGCATCGTAGGTCAATGCCCCCTCGTTTTGGCTGCGGTCGAGCACATAGATTTCAGGCTCCTCGATGTCATCAATCTCGGCTTGGGCGTCATCGAGCTTCTTCTCGGCATCGGCAAGCTCGGTATCCGCTTCCTTCTTTGCCTTCTTGTAGTCAGCCTTTCCGCTCTCGTACTCCTTTGTGCCCGAGGCAAGGTCAGACTTACCAGACTCGAGCTTCCCTCGTGCGTCATCAAGCTCGCGTTGGGCGTCATCGAGCTTGCCCTCTGCATCTGTCCTCTGGCCGTCGAGCTCCGACTGCCCGCTCTCGAGCTTTTCCCAGCCTTCGGCAATCTGTCGCTCACCGTCCTCCAGTTGGAGGCGACCGCTCTCAAGCTCTGCCGCTGACGCTTCAAGCTGGGCGATTGCATCGAGTCCCTCCTGCGCCTGTGCGCGTTTAGCTTTGGTCTCCTCAAGAGTCGCCCCAAGCAACTCAGCAGCCTGCTTCTCGTCCGCCGCCTCAATGCCCTGTGCAGCCAGTCCCGCGAGCAGCTGTGAGCGTCCCGCCTCGAACTGCTCCCGCGCACCAACGAGCTCCGACGCAGCTGCAAGCGATTCTCGAAGAGGTGCAATCTGCTCCTCCGGAGCACCCATCCCCTCGAGCTGTGCGACGCTGGCTTCAAGCATCCCCTTCGCCTCCTGGACGCTGTCCGCCACGATGCCCGCCGTCGAAAGGCCCCACAGCAACTCTGTTTCGGCTATCTCAAGCTGAATGCGCTGATCGGCTAGCTGGCCTGCTCCGTCAAGTGTAGACGAAAGCTGCTGGATGCCCTCGTCGGCCTGACGCACGCCCCCCTCCAACATAACACGTGCCTCTTCCAGCGATGACGCACCCGTCTGGGCAAGCAGCTCGCTGACGCCTTCCCCATAGGCACGCATGCCCTCCTCGAGTTGAGCGCGTGCATCGTCAAGCTCTCCTTGGCGCAACTCCAACTCAGATCGCGAATCGTCTATCGTTGTCTGGCACGCATCGAGCTGGTCATAGGCATCCCGTCGCGAGTCATCGAGCTTGCGTGCACCATCATCATAATCTCGCTGCCCCTTAGCGAGCTCTTCCTTCGCGTCATCGAGCTCCTTGCGTGCGTCATCTAGTTCGCTCTTCGCGTCGGCTAGCTCCTTGCGTGCGTCATCGCGCTCTTTTTCGAAGTCATCGCGCTTCTCGTCGAGTTCGCCCTGAGCCTCCCCTCGCACGTCTTTGAGCCGAGCTTCCGCCAGCCTATCTCCCTGGTCTTCGAGACGCTCGCTCACGAGGCCTACCGCGTCTTCGTACGCGTCCGACCCACTCTCCAAGGCATCGGCTCCCGAGGCGGTCGCATAGATCTCGGTATACGCCACGTCATCCACAAGGGCCGCACGGGGCACAAACAAGTACGCGGCAATCATGCCAGAGCCAAGCGTAGTCGAGCCGAAGCTTCCCGTGTAGGGATAGTTTGACGAACTCACCATGCCCACCACGTTGAAGGTTCGCTCACGAAGCACATCATCCACGTCAGTGCTCCCATAGAGCACCTCAACTTTGTCCCCGACACCAACGCCGCCCACAGCCTTGTCGGCAACGAGCACGCACTCGTCAGGCGCACGTGGCCAGCAACCCTCGCGCAGAAAGATTCGGTTCAGGTAGTTCCCGTCGGTAGAGACGATGGTGCTTACCCCGTCCTCGGTGGACTCTTGGGCCGCATGGACATCAAGCGACGAGACGCGCGCCGCGACCTGCTCCGACCCCATGCGCGCCATCACGTCAACCGTGACGGAAGGCATCACGCTGTCAATGCCCTCTACGTCATGAATGCGTGACACGTCTTCATCGCCAAACCCCAGCGTGGACACGACTCGGATGTCATATAGACTAGTGCCATCGTAAAGCTCGTCAGCTGCAGAGCGCATATCGGGCCCACACATCTGGAGCCCCGCAAAGAAGCCACAGCCCAAGGCCACTATGCCCATGATGGCCAAAAAGCGCCCCAAGGAGCCACGGATGCTGCGCACGATCGTCTTTGCAAATGCCGACACTCGCGCCTCACCCCCGTGCTACCATTCGACGACCGACGCGTCTGCGGGCGACATGTTACGCTCGATACGATCTGCACGACCCTCGCGAACGTGTATCACACGATCGGCAATCTGAGTGAATGCCAGGTTATGCGTTACGATGGCGACGGTGCGCCCACCCGTGCGACAGGTTTCTTGCAGAAGGCCGAGAATCTGTTTGCCGGTCTGGTAGTCGAGGGCGCCTGTGGGCTCGTCGGCAAGCACGAGCTTGGGGTTCTTTGCCAGGGCGCGTGCAATGGCAACGCGCTGCTGCTCGCCGCCCGAGAGCTGCGCTGGAAAGTTGTCCTTGCGACCTGCCAGTCCCACTTGGGCCAAGACCTCATCTGCAGGCAGCGGATTGGCGCAGATTTGGCTTGCTAGTTCAACGTTTTCGAGCGCAGTTAGGTTCTGCACGAGGTTGTAGAACTGAAAGACGAAGCCTATGTCGTGGCGGCGATACTGCGTGAGCTCGCGCTCCCCCATGCCCGAGATCTCGCGACCGTCGAGCGTGATAGTACCCGAAGTGGCGGAGTCCATGCCACCAAGCATGTTGAGCACCGTGGTCTTTCCCGCACCAGAGGGTCCCACAATCACGACGAGCTCGCCCTCCTCGATGGTGAAGTTCATCCCATCGACGGCATGTACCTCCACATCGCCCATCTGATACGTCTTGCAGACGTCTACAAACTCTACGAACGCCACGGCACCTCCTTCGTCGATACTATCATACTCGTTTTGTAGCGCGAATAGGCAGCACGGGTACTGGGAGGACAGTCCCCCCAGTACCCATAATGCAAGCTATGCGAACTCGAAGCGCAAAGGCCCGAGGGGACCCAGATAGACCACGTCGCCAGCCGTCAACGGGAAGGGCTCAGGCAAACGCAGCATGATTCGTCCGCCGTCACGAGGAACGACCTTCGTGCCCGTCGAAGCATGGTTGACGAGGCTCCATCGACCTTGCGCTACGCCGATGCTGAAGTGCTTGGCCTCTGCATACGGGAACTCGCGGGCCTCGAGGCGCACGTTGACCTCGGCCGGCACGTCGTCGTCAGGCGCAACGGCACCTACGCAGTCGCCCGACCGCAGCGTAATACGGAGGCCGTCATCTCCGAGCAGCAGCACCTCGCCCGCTTCCCTCGCGTCCACGAAGCGCACGGTCGCATCCGCAGAGAACTCCATGGTCTCGGGCTCGTCCTCCTCTGCATGGCTTCGCTCCACGACAGGCGCTCGATAGGATGCCTGAGTAGCCCTCCCCGTCTTCGCCTGTCCGGCCAAGCGCTGTTGAGGACGCGTCTCGGTACGAGGACCAAGCTGATTGGCTGGGCGCGGAGCCGAACCGTCAGGAGAAGCGACGAACTGGCACTCCACCTCCACCTCACCGATATCCATAGCATCATCGGAAACCACGTGCACCATGGGCTCTCCCGCAATCCAGTAGCCCCTCTCGGCCGCACGTGCACGCACGTAAGTCGCGACCGCCTTCTCCTTGCGCTCCGCGTCGATGCCCCAGAAGTCCTCCCAGTCCTCTGGACTCACGAGCACCTCGAATTGGTTAGGAGCTTCGCAAAAGCCGGGCCATTCTCGAACGTGGCGACGCATCTCGCGCCAAGCGGCGTAGTTGACGGATATGGGGTCGAGGGTTCTCTTGTCCTTGGGGCCCAAGTTGTTGCCCATACGAGAGGCCGCGTTGCGCATCCAACGGCGCATGCGTCCGACGATGGGGCCGAGGGCGCGGTCGCTTTCGATGCCATAAGCCATGGCTGCTCCCTCCTACGTGCGCTGCACACCATACGAATTGTTCCCCTTTTTGTGCTCTCGTAGTCACTCGCGACACACGAAACTGGGGACCGCACGCCACATTGCGCGCGGTCCCCAGAACCCACTGTCATGACACGTCAGCTTACGTCACCTGACGTTCTTACGCCTATACAGCGCTCACCTCCACCTTGCCCTGCGGCGTGACGAAGGTCTCGGCGTTGCCCCGCGCCTTGCCGCTCACCGCGGTGCGCGTGGGCTCGCCGGACTCGTCCGTGAACTCGAGGTAGGTGACTTCGACCGGACCGACGTTATCTTCCGAGTCGCTGAGGGGTGACAGGCCGTCCACCCGGACGTTTACCTCCACCGCGCTGTCGTCTGCGCAGATGGTGACCTTCGCGTTTTCGCTGACTTCCGAGACCTTCAGGTCGGAGGCATCAAGTGCCACCCAGTAGAGCTTTTCGGAACCCTTAGTGGTACCGCCCGTCTTGATAATGGGAACGACAGAGTCGAGGTCGTTCGTGGTGTCGGGAGAGAGACGGAAGGTCTTGCCGCCTGACTCGAGCGTCACGTCCGAGGTGGTGCTCACGAGATGCATGGCCTTCGACGAACTAGAAACCCCATTACCACTCATGATGGACTTGAGGTTGTCTGCAGGCGTATCCCACGAGATGTTCGAATACGAGAAGGGATCCGAATAGTCCCAATTCTTCAAGACTCCGTTCTCCTTGTAGAGGTGAATCGTCTGCGCCTTCGTGGGATGATTCGAGTCGTAGACGCTGATGTCCATCTGGCTTGCGTCGTCACGCGTGATGTTGAGCGGAAGCACCGAATGGCTTCCTTCCGACCCCAGCATGTCAATCACGATGGCCGTGCCATCATAGATGTGGCTCCTGACGGCGCTCACCAGACTGGTCCCGTTGTTCATGTTGCGGTTCCTCTCGGCCATGAGGCGAGAGTCGTACTGTTCGATGTTAGCATACTCGATGTAATCCTTGGCCGTAATGCCGAGGCTCGAGGTTCTGTCGTACATGCCGATGTCATAGATCTTCGAGAATCCGAACGAGCTCACCGTGGGGTAGTTCCGGGTCCGCATGGCGCCTGGCGTCACGGCCATGCCGTAGCATACGCCCCCGGTGTGACCATAGTCATCCGCGCTTGAGTAGAGCACATAGCCTTCCGAGGAGCCATAGCAGCGGGTGTAGAACGAAAGAGGTATGTACGCCTCAAAGTTTTCAAAGCGCCACGTATCGCGCATGAGTTCGTAACGGAGCTGCTTTTGGCGGAATGCCACCGTAGTCGAGCCGAGCTTCGCGGGCTTGCTGCTCCCCTTGGGCAGAAGCTTGATCCTGATGGCCTCGAGTCGGTACGAATACTTGGCGGTACCCGCCGAGGCACCGTTCTTTGCCCAGCCGAGCCAGCCGAAGTGCTGCGCATGCACGCAATACCACACGTCGTATTTCTTTGCCATGTTGCCCGTGAGCTTGATCTGGATGGCTTCGAGGCGCTTCGACTGTCCCGAAGTGCCCGACATCGCGCCGTTGCTCTTCCAGCCGCTCTCCCAACCATAGGTCTGGATATGGGTCCTGTAGGATATGCCGCCCGTCACCGGCTTGTTTGTGAGCTTGATGTTGATGCCCTCGAGGCGCTTTGATTGGCCCGTGGTGCCCGACAGCGCCCCGTTGGTCTTCCAGCTTTTCTCCCAGCCATAGGTCTGCACGTGCGTGCGATACTTGACCGTCGGCTTCTTGATGGTGAACGATACCTTGCGCGTGCCGGTGTAGGACCCGATGCCCTGAATCTTGACCCAGTTGTTCGACTTGCCGGCGTTTTTGTTCGTCCCGTAGCCAACGACCTTAAAGTGGGTGCCCTTCTTGAGCGTGGTGGATTCCCACTTGACGGTGGGCGTGGGCTTGATTTGCTTGCCCGTCCAAGCCTGCGTGGCGATGGAGACCTTCACCTTCGAGTTGGTGATGCTGCGCTTGGACGAAGACTTGCTGTAGGTGTCTGCGATGCCGTTGCGCTTGCTGTAGATCTCGTCGGCAGTGAACCACTTTTTCGCATTCTTCGAGTACCATTTTGTGTGGCTGTTGACGTTGTAGGACGGGAGCTTCGCGCAGAACTTGAAGCCCTTCCCCACCGTCACGCTCCTCAGGGAGGAGCAGCCGTTGTACATGCCCGTCGCGGTAGTCGAGCGGCTGCTCACGCTCCATCCGGACATGTTGAGCGTCCTGAGCTTCGAGCATCCGGAGTACATGTACTCGAAGGAGGCACAGTTCGAGACCCTGAGTTTCGAGACGTTGATGGAGGTGATGTTGTTCATGTCCCGAAACATGTTTGAGCAGTTAGGGTTGGAAATGCTCGACGTCACAGTGACCTTGGTGACCTTATTCGCGTACTTTCTCCAGGGATTGCCGTTTTGGTACTCGGCCATGTTGTAGAGGCTGTTGTTCTCACCCGCATACCAGCCGTCAAGTGCGTTGGATGTCGAGAGGTCCGTGCCAATCTTCAGCTCGCCAGTGTTGTAGACAACGGCCATGACTGTCGAGGCTTGCGGAACAAGCCCATCTGCGTCGAGCACGACGTGTTGCAAGGTCTTCTGTGAAGTCTGCGCGTTCAGGTTGTCATCATCGGAGACCGCCTCAACGGACGCATCGGCTTCAGTAACCTGTGCTGTCTCGTCCACTTGAGCGTCGAGCGAGCCTTCGGTCTCGGTCTCCTTGATGGATTCCTCGTCAGAGTATTCCTCGATGGCTTTGGTCTCAGATTCATCAAGGTCGGCTGGCGATTCAGTGCTGCCTTCGCTCACGGTCTGCGTAGGCGCCTCCTCGTCGTCCGCGTCATCTATGTCATCAAGCGAAATCTCGATGTCTCCGCCGTCATCGCCCACAGCATCGTCCGCAGCGTCAAGCACGATCGGCTCGTCGCTATCTTCGGCGATTGCCTGAACCGGCAGCATCGACACCACCAGCGTCACCGAAAGCAGCGCCACAAGTATTGCTCTCCACCGCCCCCTCGTCGCATGGTCCCTTCTCATGCACATCACCCTCTCCATCCTTCCGAGTCGCATGGCGCATGCGACACCCAAACATTCCTCTATAATAGCCCTAATCGACGAAGGGGGATTCATGGACTATCGCATCGAGCATGACACGATGGGCGAGGTGTACGTACCCGCCTCGGCGCTTTGGGGGGCACAGACGCAGCGCAGCCACGAGAATTTCCGCATTGGGAACGAGCACATGCCGATAGAGATCATTCGCGCATTCGCCATCCTCAAGAAGGCCGCAGCCCGCGCCAACTGCGAGCTGGGTAGGATGGACACCATGACCTCGGAGCTCATCGGCGACGTGTGCGATGAGATTCTTGACGGGAAGCTAGACGGGGAGTTCCCGCTCGTCGTGTGGCAGACGGGTTCGGGCACGCAGTCAAACATGAACGTCAACGAGGTCATCGCCAATC
>CACXDP010000369.1 GCA_902766445.1 uncultured Coriobacteriaceae bacterium | reverse complement strand
TACAAGCGTCTGCAGGACATCCTCAAGGAGCAGACAAGCCAGCGCAGGCAGAAATATGATAGAAGCCTGCAGGCCCTCCGCCAGTATGTGGCCAGCATACAGTGCGAGGAGGGCGACGAGCTCTTTGAGGAAGTGGAGAAGGCCAAGGAGAACGCCCATCCCAGCGATGACGTCATCGAGCTTCTGGACAAGCTCATTGCCCGGGATGAGGAGGAGCAGACAGTGCAAGACCGCGTCCTGAAGGAATGCGCCGAACGGATGGAGCGGCTGGGTACCCAGATCGAGCGCGCCTATCAGCAGGCGAAAGACCGCGCGGAGCTTGCGACGCTAGAGGACCAGAAGGCTCACCTGACGCCAGAGCTCGAGATGGCACGGGAAAAGGAGCGCTTCGAGCGGGGTCGGCAAGGTGAGCGAGACGAGCTGCGCGGGCGTATTGCCACGCTGGATGCATGTCTTGGCGACTATGAGCAGCAGGAAGAGCAGCTTGGGAAGCAAGCTGGACTCAAGGCGAAGCTGGACGAGCTGCGTGCGCAGGTGGCAGATGACGAGCGTGCATGCGAGGCACACGAGGCCGATCTCGCAGCGTACCGGACAGAGCTCGAGTCTCTGGCGGGGTCTAGGGATCTCAGGGAGGAGCTTGCCCGAAACCGGGACGGAGTCGAGGCAGAAGTCCAGCGGCTCAATGTGCTCCTGACGAGGATTAGGGGTTACGAGGAGCTATTGCGCAGGCGAGAGGGTGCCGAGCAACGACTTGCGGCATCGGTCGCGGCCATGGAAGCCGAGAAGGCCAAGGACGTGAAAGCGCAACAGGCGCGTGAGCTCATCGGCAGAATTCAACACGAGCTTCCCTCCTATGCGGTACTTGAGGGCGAGCGTCGTGAAGCTCAGGAAAAGGGGCGGGAGCTTGAAGGGAGACGAGACGATAGGACGCGCTTGAGTGCGGATCTGAAGGAGCTCTCCCAGCAGCTCGACAGCCTGAGGTCCGAGCGACAAGAGCTTTCAGATGCGGGCGGCAGGCTTGCGGATCACCGGAGTTCCTTGGAGAGGCTGAATTCGCAGCGAGCGAATCTCGTGGAACGTGGCAAGTCCCTCAGCGAGTATCGTTCGCTGTCGAACGGATTGGCTCAAGCGGAGGGGCGGTTGGACAAGGCTCACGTGAGGCTGTCGTCAGCTGAGGAGCGAGGCAGCATGCGTGAGGAGATGCAGCGGCGTATCGGTCTCATACAGCAGGAACTCTCACAGTATGACCAGAAGGCCAGGCGCGATGCGGATCTGCTGGACTGCCAGAAGCGACTCGTGGTATTGCGGTGGGACGAGACGCGCAACCACGATGCGCTTGTTCGGGCGGAGGGACGCCTTGACCAACTGCGCAAGGAGCGCGAGGGTCTTGCCGGTGCCGAGTTGGCTCTGGAAAGGCGGCGGCAAGAGCTTGGAGATGCGAAGACGCGACTCGTTCAGTTGGATGATTTGCGGGGTGACCTTGCTACGCTTGAGGAGGCCCAAGCGCTGTGCAGGAAGCTGCAGGAAGAGTTTCTTCGCCTGGAAGGGGAGCACAAGCAGAAGCGGAGTGTCTACGAAGAGATGCATGACGCATACTTCCGCGAGCAGGCTGGTATTCTGGCGAAAGAGCTCGTAGAGGGTGAGCCGTGTCCTGTCTGTGGCTCGACGGAGCATCCGCACAAGGCACAGGTATCCGAGAAGGCACCGAGCGAGGTACAGCTGAATCATGCGCATGATGAGTCGGAACAAGCTCGTGGTCGCTATGAGCAGGCCAGCAGGAGGGCGAACGAACAGCAGGCAATTGTCGACACGCGAACGGATGGGCTTCAGAGGAGAGTGTCGGCGCTGTGGCCAAAATGTACTGTGGAGGATGCTGCGCAGCAAGTAGCGAGTGACCGGTCGGTTACCACACGGCGCATCGAGGCCTTGGGTGGTGAGATTACCTCGGAGGAGGCGCGCGTGCGTCGTACGCGTGAGGTTGACGAGGAAGTGGCTGCTCTCGAGCGGGACATCGTGCAGTGTCGCGAGAGCGAACAGCAGCTTAAGGAAGGCATTGCGTCCTATACGAGCAGGGAGGCCGAGCTTGAGCGTCAGCAGTTCGACCTGCATTATGCGGACAAGGCTTCAGCCACCACAGAGCTGCAGCGTCTACAGCGGGAGGTGCGCACAATCGGTGAGGAGCTCGATGCCGCGCGCAAGGAACACGCTGAGGCGCAACGATTGCATGGCGAGCTTCAGGGGAGGCTCAGTTACGCACATGAGCAGCTGAAGGACGTGGTGGACCTAACTGACGTGGAGGCTTCTCTTCGGCGTGTGCACCTGGAGCTGTCAAGTGTTGACGAGGAGATACGGGAGCTAGAGCGCCAGATCAAGGTTGAGTCGAATCGTCAGAAACGCTTTGAGCAGACGGAAACGGAGATAGCGCAGGGCGAGGCGCGGCGCGAGGAGCTTGGTGCGGAGAGGGCCAAGGCAGAGCAGGATATTGCCGTGCTGGAATCTCGGCTGGCCGGTCTGCGTGATCATGTGCGTGACCTTGAGGAGAGGTTGCTTTGCCCGAGCGAGGGACAGGCACTTGCCCGACGCAGAGAACTTGAGGCGCTGGTCGATGCCCACGAGAGGGCTCTTCAGCGTGCGCAGGCAGAGCTCGAAGAGTGTCAGGCGCGCATCGAGCGCATGAACGGCGAGATAGCACAGGCAAAAGACCAGCTTGAGCAGGATGTGGATACGAGCGATGTCGCGGAGGCTCGACGCTTAACCGCGAAGCTGCACGAGCAACGCAAACATGAGCTTGGGGAGTTGGGCGGTCGGCTTGCGCAGGCAGAGCGTGACGTCCGTCGTAGCGACGAGCTCACGAAGCTCATCGAGCAGAAGCGGCTTGAGTTGCAGGAGGCCCGCGAGAGGAGGCAGGATCAGGAGCAGGTCCGCGCGTCTTTGTCGGCTAGATTGCAGGAGGTCACGCGCCAAGTCGAAGAGCTCACGAAGGGGCTTCCCTATCCAAGCAGGAGCGAGGCGCTGACCCAGCTTGACGCGATGCAGCAACGTTTGGAGTCCATGCGGCAGGCGCTCGACGACGCGAGCAAGCGTTTGCAGGAACTTGACGGCAAGGCGAAGAACCTTGAAGGGCAGATTCGTGCCCTGCAGAGAAAGATCGATGCCGTCGGAGATCTCGACGCAGATGCCCTGTCCAGAGAGCGTGAAGACCTGCGCTCCAAGCAGCAGACGATACAAGAGCAGCGACAAGACCTCTATGCGCGTCTGGTGGCCAATAGGTCTGCTAGGCAGAAGGTGCGGGTGAGCCTGAAGCAGGTTCGGGAACGGGAAAGCGATTACGTCAAGGTCGAGAACCTCTCATTGACGGCGAATGGAAACCTTACCGGCAAGGATAGGGTCATGCTCGAGACCTATGTGCAGCAGACCTACTTTGAGCGGATGATTCAGCGGGCCAACATTCGCCTCCTGCGGATGACGGGCGGACAGTATGAGTTCAAACGGCAGGCAGAGGCTGGGAACCGTCAGTCCCAAAGCGGCCTCGAGCTTGAAGTCATTGACCATTACAACGGCTCCACGCGAAGTGTTCGTACGCTTTCGGGTGGGGAGTCCTTCATGGCTGCGCTGTCTCTGGCTCTCGGCCTTGCCGACGAGATACAGTCCAGCGCAGGTGGCATCCGCATCGAGGCAATGTTTGTCGACGAGGGCTTTGGCTCGCTCGATGAGCACGCCCTGCAGCAGGCGATTGATGCCTTGCAGAGCGTGGCGGCTGACACCAAGCTCGTGGGTATCATCTCGCATGTAGGCGAGCTGAAGGAGCGGATAGACCGGCAGGTCGTCGTGACGAAGAAGAAGACCGGTGGCAGCGCGGTGGAGGTTGTTTGCTGATCTTTCGGGGGATAGCCATGGGAGCGTATGACAGCGTCAGGTTTTCATACAAGGGAAGCAGCGGTGTCGTTCCCGTCGCTACTGCCTCCATTCCAAGGGGATGGAGCACGAGGGCATGGCGGACGAACGAGCGGCAGAGTTGGGATCGGCCCTTCTGCCTCGATGTCGAGGCGGCAGCTCATGCGGACGGGAGCGGTCCTAGGCTTGCGGCGGACACCGGCGAGGCGTTCTCATGGTTTGACCTTGCCAGCATGGCTGACTCTATGGGTATGGGGACGATGGGGGCGTCGATTCTTGGCGGCTTGCTGGGCGGTTTCGGGGGGTTCGGGTTTGGCTTTCCAGGCGCGATGCCCATGCCCGGCCTTTCGCAGGTGAGCGTGTCGAAGCCCCGCACTGGTCGTCCCGAATGGCAGTTCTATTCTTTGCCGGACTACCTAGACGAGCTGATGGCGTCGATGGACGACGGTGCCATCAAGCGGCGACAGATCTGGCTGCTTGGCGAGGCAATCGTGGGGGAAGACGAGCGGGCGATGC
This sequence comes from uncultured Coriobacteriaceae bacterium, assembly GCA_902766445.1. GTDB lineage: Bacteria > Actinomycetota > Coriobacteriia > Coriobacteriales > Atopobiaceae > RUG440. Next base: position 5,333 of record CACXDP010000369.1, on the reverse strand, counting down.
TCGCCCGCGAGAGATCGCTTGCCGAGTCTGAGGACAAGAGTTGGCGTGAGCTCGGTGTCTCTGGCTTGGAGGTTCGCGTGAACGCGGCCATCGATCGGACGATGGTGCGCCATTGGAGAATGGTGGACTCGCGTGGGACCATGATACATGTGCTCATTGGAGCGAAGGTCTACGGTGTTGACAAGCTGTGCTTCAGGGAAGGCATGGCTCCCGCCTCTATGCTGTGGTCGGCACCGTTCGGCCAGGCACAGAGGGGGAACGCCCTTCACTATGATGTCGAGTGGCTGGTCGAGAAGCGGTTCTACGGGTTCCTCGTGGAGGGGGAGTGCGACGTCGACTGGTTCCGCGAGGCCGTGGTTCGTTTCGGGGCTTCGCTGACGTTTGGCGCTGGACTCATGGGGGAGATGCGCAGGGAGCGTCAGCGTCTACGCGATGCGGAGTTTTCCGAGGCAAAGAAGGAGCATGAGGTGTCCCGACGCTACAACCAAGATCTCGACGAGACGATGCGCCGGCGGGATGCGGAGCGACAGGAGCGTATGCGCCGGGATGCTCAGATGGATAGAGACAGGCGCGTGAGGCATGCTTGGAGCAATGCCATCCGTGGGACGGAAGACTATCGTGATCCCTACGGCAATCATATCGAGCTGCGCGTGACAGGTCCCAACCAGCGGGCGTTTTATGACCACAGGACGGGCCGAACGATCATGTCAGACGTAACGGACGTCGACAAGCCCGCAGACTGGGAAGAGCTATCCAAGTGGCAGTGGTGACCACAATCCCACAGCGGGATCGTGGTCATCATAGTGCGCCGTTGATCTCCTCCTTGGAGAAGCCGAACGCAGTAGCGGTGGCCGAGACGCTAAGTGCGCCCGAGCGAACGGCATCTGCCGCACGGGCAAGAAACTCCTTGCGGACGTCAGCCTCTCCCTTGGTGTAGCCGTCAGCCTCTCCCTCGTCGTACCCCTCGTCGTACCCCTCGCTGTAGCCGTCCTCCTTTGCCTCGCGGTGGAGTAGCTCGCGGTACTGCTCCTCGCCCCACTCCGTGAGTAGCATGTCTATCACCTCCGAGCGTCGCAGCGCAGTTCGTCGCACGCCTCCATTATGGCACGGTTGTGGCCCTCGTTTACGTTGAGAACGGTGGCCGTCACCTCGATGCTGCCAGGTCCGTGTATGAATGCGTCGGAGATGAGTGCCTCCTCGCGCTCCGGTCGGATTCGCGTTTCGTGCGGCGTGCTCGGCCGCTTTTGCGTTTCGTGCAGTCATCGCCCGCGCACCAAGCGCAAAAACGGCCGAAAAGACCGCACCAAGCGCAAAGATGGCCGATCCTTGCCGCACCAAACGAGATAACGTCCGAGGCGGGTCGCACCAAGTGCAAAGATAGCCGACGGACCCGCACCAAGTGCAAAAACGACCTAAGTGGATACCACCCACTCCGAACCGATTACTATACGGGGCGTCATCCCAAAGTGGTGAGCGGGGACGGGAGGGACGAGACGAGGAGGCGACCTGATTTGTCCCCTCCTGGCCCGTCAGGCGCCCCTCGGTTAGCGGAAGCCACCGCCCCCGGGTGCATTCCCGATGGTGACGTGCGCATTGGGGGCGGCCACGTCGACCTTCTTGTCGCAGGCGATGGCCACGATGATGACCGTTGCGCAGATGCCTGCGATGGCGACCACCGCATGACCACGATCCCGCTGTGGGGAATTGGTCAATGATGACAACTTCCCCACAGCGGGATCGTGGTCAGATTATTTCGCCACCGTCACGCACGACGCCAATCTGCTCCTTCTTCACGAGCATCGGCGACTCGATGCGGTAGATGCACACCGTGTCGTGGCGGGTGTTGATGATGGCCGCGAGCTCGCGCTTGAGGTTGTTCAGCTTTCCTTCGCTGATGTTTCCCTCAAAGACCGAGCGGTGCATGTGGCGCAGGTATTTCCTGCAGATCTTGAGCGCCTTCTGCACGCGCTTCGCACCAATGTCGTATGAGAGCACCACGAACATGTGCGCACCTCAGTAATACTTGTACGGTTTGTATATCTCGCCGTTTCGCACCAGCCTCTGAAACGCGGCGACCTCCTCCGCCATTACCTGCCGGTAGCTCACGCCCTTTCCCTTGCCAGCGGCCCGTGCGTCGAGCTTCTGTTCCATGCGGTCTATAAAGAGCCTCTTGCCGTCGGCATTGAGCATGACGCCTCCGGACTTGACAACGCGGAAGTGGGCATCGGACTTTATCTCGTGACGGTTTGCGAGCGAGAATATGACCCGGTCGACCACCACGGGCTTGAAGAGGTCGGCGAAGTCGAGGTTGAGGCTAAAGCTGCGGCGGTTGGTCGCGTGCACCACCCCGATCTTTGGGTCGAGCGAGGTCTTCCATATCATCTGAAGAAAGACGTTGTACAGCACGACGTTGCCGAAGCTGATCATGGCGTTGCAGGGGTCCTTGGGCGGGCGCTTCGTGCGCTGCGCAAAGGCGAAGCCGGCCTTCTCCACGATTATGCTGAACCCGTTGTAGTAGCGCCGCTTCGCCCTCGCCTCGATGAGCATGAGGCTGTCCACGTCCTTACACTCGTTAGCCTCCTTCGCGCATGTGCTGAGATACGCGACGTGTTCGTCGAGTTGCTCGCGCCCGCGCCGAAGATAGTAGCGTAGGTTCTCCCGCATGTTGTGGATGGCCGCCAACTGGAACCGGCGAGCCATGTCGAGTCGCCTTGCGGGGTCATTGTAGAGAGCACACTGCCTGAGAAAGACGTCTGCCGCCTTGCCGTGCGACTCGGGCACGTAGGTGCCGATGAGGGATCCGTATTCGTCGAGGTAGGCGATTCGTATGCCCGCCTTGCTCAAGGTCGCGAGCGCGTCAGGCGACACCGTGACGTTGCCGTAGACGTTGAGCTGCTCGGTCACGCCCACGGGGATGTGGTGCTTCTCGTCCTCGTTCTCGAAGAGGAGACTGTAGTCCTTGCGGTTGAGCACCCCGTCCTGCACGATGTGGTACGAGCCATGCGACTTCTCCACCACCGAGGTGGCCCAATAGGCCTGTACATGAGTGCGCAGATACGTGTGCTTGCGTATCTCGATTGCTCCTCCGGGCGCTTCCGAGAGGTCGTAGCCAAGTATGCGGCGCTCGAGTGCGCGGTAGACTCCGCTCTTCTTCTTGTTGAGGGCGAGTTGGTGGACCTGGCCGAGCTTGTCGCGAAGAAGCGTGTACATCTGGGACGCCTCGTCCGACGTTTCGGAGCATACGTAGATGTTGTCCGAGAAGCGCATCCAGCTCGCACCCATCTCGTCGAGCTCCTGGTCGAAGCCGTGAAGATAGAGGTTTGCGAGTGCGGGGCTGATGGAGCTGCCCTGCAGGAGTCCGCGCGAGATGCGCTCGATTTTGCCCTCGCGCTCGATCTCGCGCGTGAGGAAGACCCAGATGAGGGCGGTGACGTCGGGGTCCAGAAGCCCTCGCAGAATCTTGTGGAGTCTGCCGAGGTCGATGGAGCCAAAGTAGTCCTTGATGTCCAGTTCGCAGAGAAAGCGCTTGCCGTGTGAAACGTAGTCGCGCACGAGCATCGCAGCGTCGAGGATGCCTTTGCCCTCCTGATAGGCGAAGCTGTGGGGAAGAAACATCGGCTCCACGTAGCGCCTCAGCTTGAGCTGGATGAGCTTTTCCACGAATCGGTCGACGACGTTGATGTTTGCGATTTGGCGCTGCTTGCCGGATCGGCTTGAGAGCTCGAAGCAGCGAACGATGCCCGGCCGGTAGCTGCCTTCGCGAATCTGCTGCAAGACGAGGTCGTGGTTTGCCCGCCAGTAGTTGTCGAGTTCGGAGACGCGCAGGCCGTCTGATCCCGCGCCGTCGCGCTTCTCGCGGAACGACTCGAGCGCGTGTTCCTGGTTGCGCCTTGACAGCAACTCGTCGATGTCAAACATGGGCGTCCTCGCAATGCCTCCTACCACGACAAGAGCGTAGCTCAAGCGGTGGATCCGCAAAGTAGCGTGTCGGTGGTTTGGCGGCGTTTTCCCTGCTAGCGGGCGTTTGCGTGGCATTCGCAGTTGTACGCAGGGGAGGGCATCACTCTGGATTGTGGCAATGGCATCACCGTGACGGCTTTCGATATGGGCGAGGAGTTCCCCGCGATTGACGCGCGGCTCGACGGCGTGGCGAACAAGTTCTTTGACGAAGAGGTTTAGGGGCTCAGGTGGCGTGCGGGTGTGCGTGTCCGACGGGTCGCGGCTTGCTACGAGCCGTCTCTGCCGTGGGCTTGGACCCTACGGCCAACATGCGGAGCATGGCGTTCGCGCCCGTCGCCACGGGCATCTCAGTGTCGGTGGGCGAGCCGTTCACGTGGGGTGGTCGCGCCTAGCGAAAAAAGTGTGTCGATGATTTTGCGACGTTTTCCCAGCTAGATGGCCTGATGGGTGTGCGCTGGAGGGTTTTTGGGGCCTGTTTTCGGGCACTTTTGGCCCAAAAAGTGTGTCGACCTCGGCGGCGGGACCCCGCACCCCGTCTACCTGCGCTTTTCCGAAATCATCGACACACTTTTTTGGCGCGAAACGGGGCGTTCTGGAGACACCGTGAATAACGGCTTCCCTCTATGCGCGCGTGGTGTATAATTCGGCCTAATGCACTGGCCAGACCTTACCCCTTGGGGAATTGAAACCATACGTGGTCGGACGTTGAGACTCGTCCGATGCTTGCCAGACCTTACCCCTTGGGGAATTGAAACGCGATGCTGCTCGGGGTAGATGATTACTTGAATCTTCACGCCAGACCTTACCCCTTGGGGAATTGAAACTTCTTCGGGAGTTGTTGACAACTCCTCAATATCGTCCTTGCCAGACCTTACCCCTTGGGGAATTGAAACTGTATTGCGCAGCTCGATGTGTCCCTTCACGTACTCGCCAGACCTTACCCCTTGGGGAATTGAAACTCGAACGGCGTACCGTTCTGGACGAACACGACATGCCAGACCTTACCCCTTGGGGAATTGAAACAGCAATGCCACTCCAGTCCAAAGAGTTCACCAAATTATACGCCAGACCTTACCCCTTGGGGAATTGAAACTTTATCGTGTCGGTGTGCGCCTCGATGATTGACTGCCAGACCTTACCCCTTGGGGAATTGAAACATACGTTGCCACGTTCATCGTAGGCCCTGGCATTCGCCGCCAGACCTTACCCCTTGGGGAATTGAAACATCTCCTAGCAACTCTTCTGTGTTATCCCACATCAGTTTGCCAGACCTTACCCCTTGGGGAATTGAAACCGTCGTCGTGGAAGTACATTCCCGAACTGTGCCCATAGGGCTGGGCCAGACCTTACCCCTTGGCGAATTGAAACGGAAC
>CACXDP010000368.1 GCA_902766445.1 uncultured Coriobacteriaceae bacterium | reverse complement strand
TCAAGCATGACGGCTTCCTCGAAGCTGTGTCCGTGCGCCAGACCGATGTCTTTGCCGCAGCAGAGCAGTTCGCCAAGCTCGAGACCATCCTTCCCGCACCTGAGAGCGCACACGCCATCCGCGCAGCCATCGATGAGGCACTCGCGGCGAAGGAAACCGGCGAGGAAAAGGTCATCCTCTTTGGCCTCACGGGCACTGGCTACTTCGACATGACTGCCTATGAGGCCTACAATGAAGGCCGTATGGTAGACCATGTCCCTACCGACGAGGAACTCGAACAGGGGTTTGCCACCATTCCGGCCGTCCCCGGCATCCAGGCCGCCGGAGGCATGGCGCTGTAACCACATCACGCACGGCTTTAGTAAGCCCCCGTCCTGTGGCGGGGGCTTTTCCTGTTTCTGCTCAGTATCGCTGCTTTCTGGCAGCAAACCTAGATCGCAACCAACCCACCACGGTGCTAAATATCTGCAAAACGCCCACCTCGGCAAAGGCAAATACCCCACAAAGCACCCAAGCGCGCATCGACATGTCATATATGTCGAACAGCTGCCACAGGAAGCCACAGCACAGCACGAATCCCACGAGACAGATAGCGAGTACGCTCAGACGGTAGCGATTGATGGGTTTGATGAGATTGCCCAAGATGAGGAAGCCTACGACTGAGAGCAGGTAGGTGCTTGCCGTCCCCACGTCAGTCGTCGAAATGTCGAAGAGCTCGGCAAACATCATCATGTGAGCGATGGCCACAAACGACGTGAGCGCGGCAGGAAGCGAATGCAACAGCACTTCGACGATGAAGCGTCCCCGCTGCTTCTTTTCGTTGGGCTCAAAGGCGAGCAGGAAAGCCGGAAGTCCGATGTTGAACGCGGAAATGAGTGATACCTGTGTCGGTGTTAGAGGATAGGCAAAGGCGCCAAAGACCGAGAAGAGCGCCATTGAGAGCGAGAAGATGTTCTTGTACAGAAATAGGGTTGATGAGCGCGTGATGTTGTTAACATTGCGCCTACCCTCGCTCACGATCTCGCGCATATGAGAGAAGTCCGAATCGAGCAGGACGACCTGTGCTGCCTGACGTGCGGCGTCGCTACCTCCGCCCATGGCAATTGAGCATTCTGCCTTCTTCATGGCGAGGATGTCGTTCACGCCATCACCGGTCATGGCTACCTTGAGACCGTCCGACTGCAGAGCCTCCACAAGCTGACGCTTCTGCTCAGGCTTCACGCGCCCAAAGACGGTGTAGGAACGTACGGCTTCTGCAAGCTTCTCTGGCGTGTCAAGCGTCGAGGCGTCCACGTAGCTTCCGGCACCAATGATTCCCGCCCCCTCAGCCACCTTTGACACCGTGAGCGGGTTATCGCCCGAGATGACCTTCACCGCCACTCCTTGGCGTGCGAATTCCGCAAAGGTCGCCGGCGCATTCTCGCGCACAGCATTGGCAATCGCCGCAAAGAGAAGCAAACGCGCCTGCTCCTCCGTGGCATCCACAAACGCAAGCACACGCATGCCTGCGCCGGTGCGTGCCTCTATGGCATCTCGGTTTTCTTGCAACGTGGCATCAGACAGGATAAACTCCGGCGCACCGAGCCGATAAACCTTCCCGTCGATGATTACTTGCGAATACTTAAGCTTGGAGGTAAAGGGGGAAACGTCAGCTCCCACGAAGGGCTTGGCTTTCGGTAGGTAAGCGCGCAAGGCGGCCATGGTCGCGTTGTCGTCGGGCACGCTGCGCGTGTAGCGAGCAAGCAGACCCAGCGCATCGTCCAGTAATGCACCTTTCCGGCCATACTCGCCAAACACTTCGCGCACCTTCATGTCGTCGCTGGTAATCGTGCCGGTCTTGTCCACACAGAGAACGTCCACACGGGCAAGTGCCTCAATGCTGTGCATGTCGTGCAGCAGGACCTTCTGTTTGGCTAGACGCATGGCAGAGAGCGCCAATGCGATTGTTACCAAAAGGTACAGACCTTCGGGGATCATGCCGGTAACCGCACTTACCATCGAGACGATCGCATCGGAAAACCCCATGCCGCTAACCGTCGTCTCCTGCCAGAACATCAGACCGCCCACGGGGACGATAAGGATGCCCGCAATCAGGATAATGAGCTCGATGTCGGCGACCATCTCGGACTTGCGTTCCTTCGACTCCTTGGCTTTTGCCGTAAGCTCTGCAGCATAGGAGTTCGCACCCACTTGCGTGAGACGCGCGTTGATCATGCCCGCGACTACGAAGCTGCCGCTCATCAGCTCATCGCCCACACGCTTCTCAATCTCATCCGACTCGCCGGTAAGCAGCGACTCGTTTACGCTCGCCTCACCCGAGACAACTACGGCATCGGCAGGAATCTGCTGACCACCCGTGAGGCGCACAAGGTCTCCTAGCACGAGGGCGTCGGATACGACCTTCGTCTCAACGCCATCACGGATTGCCGTATACTCGCTCTTGTCGAGCAGCGTGAGGTCATCCAAGACCTTCTTTGAACGCAACTGCTGAACAATGCCTATCACGAGGTTTATCACGACCGCGGGCAGGAAAGTGAGGCTCTTGTACGAGCCTGCCATAATGACGAGTACGGCCAACAGGGCAAAGATAGCGTTGAAGTACGTGAACACATTAGACGCGATGATCGCCACAACGCTCTTGCTTGCCTTGTTGTGCACGACGTTCGTCTTTCCCTGTCTGGTAAGCTCTGCGACCTCGAGCGAGGTCAGGCCAGACTCAGCCATGCGCAGCTCCTTAGCGGGGGTCGGTCGGGGCGGTATCTCGTCCCCGACTCATACGACCGTATGCTGGCCTCGTAAGGTAGCCCAACCTTGCGTGCGCCATCCGCAACAGATCGCTCTTCCTCGCCGCTTCGATGGAACTCGAGAGAACCGAGAGGAAGAATGCGTTGAAGCCATATCGAAGGGCTTTCGGGACGCCCTCAGTGATTAGAAGCCCAATACACGCCTCGTTGTGACGCAGAGGACTCAGCATGTACAAAGGAGCATCAAACGCAATCTCAGGAGGCAGGAAGCGTCGCGTCTCATAGGTGGTGTACACATGCTCGTCATCACAGGCAAACGTCCTCGCCCTCCCCCTGCAAGCCACCAGATGGCTCAGGCGACCATAGGTGTTGGCGTCTCTGGGAGCAGCTTGGTTGATATACCCATCGTTCAGAGAGATGTAGGCATTTGGGCAGTCAAGCTCCCGCGCGAACTGCTCACAGTTCTCAAAAATGGTATAGAGCGATTCGGAGCCCAAAGCGGCAAACTGGAAGTCGCCGAGAATCTCATAGAAGCGGTCGAGTTCCTCATCCGGCTTACAATCCGGCTTGGACGATGCATCCGCCGCGCCAACATATCCGCAGGATTCCGTGAGGATGTGCCGGGCTGGACTGAATACCTCCGCAGGCACATCCTCGCCGCCTATAAGCTGCATCACCATGCCAAGCGCGGTCACCGCGATGGCACGATAGTCCCTGTCTACAGATGTGATGCGCGGCTGAGACCGCTGTCCGACGACGCGATTATCAAAGCCCGTAACCATGATGTTCCCAGGCACATCGACCCCCGCGTCCTGAAGCGTCTCCAGCACGCCGACAGCCAGGTCGTCATTGCAACAAAAGACCACGTCCGGAAGATCATATCGCTTGCGTAGCATCTTCTTTGCCGTCACAACGCCAGCGGACTTCTGCCAATTAGCTTGATAGAAGCGAACGTCCTCCACGCCAAGCTGCTCACAGGCGTCGCGATATCCCTTCGCACGGGCTTGTGCCTCAACGGATGTCTTAAGCCCGTTGACAAAAACGGGATGTTTGCATTCACGTTCGAGTAGCACGCGCGTAACGAGCTCATATTCCTCTAGGTAATTGTTCGTCCCGACCGAATGAGCCCCGATGAGGTCATAATTTATTGACACAACCGGTTTCCCATTTGCGACAGCCTTGTCCACAAACTCCTGCCGCAAATCAGGCGGCCATGAACGGTTGCCCTGGACGATGAAGCCGTCATACTCCCCCAAATCACAGAGAGAATAAATCTCAAATGTGCTCTTTCTGGGTTGATGGCTGGCATAGTAGTGGGCAAACGAGTTGAAGATGACCACTTGGATATCATGCTGGTCTCTCAAGTGCTCCTGCAATCCCAAGTAATACTCGGAGACGATCTTGTAATCCCAGTCAAACGATAGAAACGCGACCCTCTTCATGCCTGATCACCCCGGTTGCGTCTACGATGCAATATACGCATACGATAGCAGAAGATGCCGTATGACACAAACAAGAGCAACGGAAGAGTCGTGCGCCACACACGCACGTCTGCAGAAGCTGCTAGAATTATGTGGTTAGCGGTGACTGCACAATCGGCTAGATGGGAGCATATATGAAGTACTTTGGCACCGATGGATTCCGCGGTCGGGCAAACGAGGGCCTAGACGTCGAGCATGCGTTCAAGATTGGACGTTTCGTGGGATGGTACTACGGGCCTCGCCGCCAGCAGAAAGCGCGCATCGTCATCGGCAAGGACACGCGCCGCTCGAGCTACATGTTTGAGTCTGCCCTCGTAGCGGGCCTCGTCGCAAGCGGAGCGGATGC
>CACXDP010000367.1 GCA_902766445.1 uncultured Coriobacteriaceae bacterium | reverse complement strand
GCGGTCACGCCAAGCACAAGGCGCACGGCAAGACCCCGGTCACGCTCGTCTAGCTTCGCAAGCTTAGGAGACTCGCGCATGAGGTCACGAGCCCGTGCATCACGACGACGTATGTCGCCGAGCAGGTCACAGGCCACACGCCTTGATGGTGCGACCTTGCCCACGCCTACGCCCGCTCCCACGTGAGGTCAACGCCGCGTAGGCCTCCGGCCCACGCTGAAACATCCATCTCGCGCTTGCCATCTGGCTTGACGCGAAGCAGCTCGAGAGAAGCGTCAGCACATCCCAAAAGCACCTGTCGCTTCGCGACAAGCACCTTACCGGGCGCAACCTCTTTGGACGACACGCGAGCATCGATAGCGCGGACGCCCTTGCCTGCCAAAGAAAAGCGCGCAGGGGCAGCATCAAGCGAGGCTTGGACTCGACGACGGTTGACGAAGGCGGTATCTGCAGGGTCGAGGAACATCTCGCCCTTGTCGACCTTGGCGACGTAGGTGGCTTGGGCATCATCCTGTTCGGTCCACACGACGCGACCAGCCTGCATGTCTTCGAGCGCGGCAAGCAGCTCATCGGCACCCAACTCGGCAAGCTCTTCCATCACCTGGGCGCAGGTCTTCTCCCCCACCTCCAGCGATGCCTGACGACAATATGGACCCGCGTCCATGGCCTGCACGAGGCGCATGATGCTCACGCCCACTACAGGCTCGCCCTCGAGGAGGGCGCGCTGCACCGGTGCGGCACCGCGCCCGCGGGGCAGCAACGACGCGTGCACGTTGAGGCAACCCAGTGGCGCGCAATCGAGGATGGCATCAGGCAGTAGCGCCCCATAGGCGGCAACGCAAATCACGTCCGGGGCGGCACTGACAACAGCTTCGACCATCACGGCGTCGGCCCTACTCGCTTCAAGCACTGGAATGCCCAATTCAAGGGCTGCGGCCTTGACCGGCGATGGAACGAGCTTGCGCCCGCGTCCTCGCACGGCATCGGGACGCGTCACGACGAGTATGACCTCGTGGCGCTCCGCGAGCGCACGCAGCGACGGGACGGCGAAGTCCGGCGTCCCCATGAACACGATTCGCATGGGTCCCTCCTCGCTAGTCTTCTCCCACGTCGCCAGGACGGGCGCCCTCTGCAAGCCTCGCCCGATAGTCGCGCATCATCTTTGCCCTCTGCAGAGGGCGCAGGTGATCGAGCATCGTGACCCCATTCAGATGGTCGATCTCGTGTTGCAGGCACACGGCCATGAGGTTCTCTTTCGCCTCATAACGCATGAGGTCGCCTTCCAAGTTGCGTGCCTCGACGACCACGTGACTGGGACGACTCAGCTTCACGGAAATGCCCGGGAACGACAGACAACCCTCGCTCGTCTCGCGTTCTTCCCCATCAGCCACGATGATGCGGGGGTTGATGAGTACGTAAGGATTTCGCTTAGTCTTTGTGTAGTCCACATCGATGACGACGAGCTGCACGAGCTCGCCAATCTGCGGGGCGGCCAGGCCACAGCCCTCGGTCGCATACATGTCATCGAGCATGTGTTGGGCCAGCGCGCGAACCTCTTCGTCAATGACCTCAATAGGAGCGCACTCAGTCGCAAGCCGCTTGTCGGGCGCGACCACTATGTCTTCAACAGCTGCCATCCTCTATCCTCCATTCTCAGGCACAATCTTTGGTATTGTACCCGGATTCGCATCGTGGTGCGGCCAACACACGGAAAACGCCGCGCGCACACGAATGGGAGAGCTGCTCGGATCAAAACGCTTCGCGGGCGGAGTTGCCGGGAACCCGTCCAGAAGCCTAGGTGCTACACGCCCGACATCGCTCGCCAACTAACGAGCGCGGAGGCCTCGTCGGGTGTGCAGCCCATCCGCCAGATTGGGACAATCGTGCTGAGCTTGTCGACAAGCTCCACGACTTGCAGGAGTGAGGTGGGACTGTCCGGACGATGTGACTGCGCGATGAAGGTCGTCAGCGCTTCTTCCGCGTCTATGCGCCCGATATGGTCATGGTCGTCTCTTTCCAGTAGGCAGATGCCCGCAAGCGGCAGGGACTCGTTGCATCCCATGCGCTCCTTGCCCATCCACGGGGTTCCGCACGCTATCACGCGATCATCTTCGATGCGCAGCAACGGTTTGTCGCCGTTCAGCACGTGGCAGTCGGGCACGGTGGCAAGCCAGTTGCGCGCGTGCGTGGTTTTGCCCGTGCCAGACGGGGCGGTAAAGAGGTATGCCCTGCCGCCCTCGGCAAGCACCGCCCCGTGAAATACAATCACTCCTCGGGGCAGCAACACCTCAGCTATCTTGCGATAGAGCGCAAGCGTCTCCAAATACTCATCGCTATAGTTGTGCACGGGAATGCCCTCGCGCTCGTTATGCAGGGCGGAGAAACGCCGCTCAGTATCTATGTCGGCTTGCGTTAGCGCCACACGCAGCTCAGGTTCGTCCGCCACCACGTATTCCGCGCAGTACTCCCTCGCAGTCTCATGCAGGGCGCTCACCCCAATGGCAATCCCCGCAAGCTTGGCCGTGAACTCCGTCATGCCAGTAGATTCGCGGCGGTAAGCTTCGCCACAACCTTGCGCACGGACTCGAGGGCGTGCTCTTCATCCACTTCGTAACGCTCCGTGAGTCGCGCGGCAGCTTCTTCCTCGGTCGCGCCATCGACGAACGCGTCCCAGACGACCTTTCCCGTCGAATTGAGCCGCACAACCCCGTGCAGCCTTTCAGACGCGTCTCCCGTCGGCACGGCAACCCAGCCCGCACCCACCTGCCGGAGAATCATCCCGTCAACGATTCGCATGTCACACCTTCTTCGTCAGCCTGCATCCAAGATTGTTATCTTACCACATGACCGCTTGCCCACAGCGGGATCGTGGTCAGTTTTGACCACGATCCCGCTGTGGGCAAGCGGTCACATCATGTCGTGAGCGTCCACGTCGATCGACACTGTCACGGAACGCGGGGGCTTTGCCTCGCGAACGCATGCCGCAAGAAGCCCGCCCACGCTCGCATCTGCCGGCGCCTTGAGCAAGACGTGCATGCGCTCGCGGTCCTTGACGCGCTTCTTTACGCACTCAGCGGGACCGAGCACCTCCCAGCCCTGCACGTGCTCGACCTGAGCGCGCAGCGCCGCAGCGATGGCGGCGGCCGTCGCGCTCACCTGAGCGAGATCCCTTCCGGTAATGACCACGTTGCCAAGCCGTCCGTAGGGTGGGTATCCCGCGGCCTCGCGCTCCGCGAGCTCCGAGTCCACGAACAACGACCGATCATGGCGCACCACCGCCTGTATCGCCACATGGCTCGCCCAGTACGACTGCACGATGACCCTGCCGGGAGTCTCACCCCTACCAGCGCGTCCCGCCACCTGTTCGAGTAGGTCATAGGTGCGCTCACCTGCGCGAAAGTCAGGCAGCTTGAGCGTGGTGTCGGCGTTGATGACGCCAACGAGCGTCACCTCGGGAAAGTCCAACCCTTTGGCAATCATCTGCGTGCCCACGAGCACCGCACACTCGGCGGCATCGAAGCGCTCAAGCAGCTTCTGGTGTGCCTCTTTGCCCCGCGTGGTATCGGCATCCATGCGAATGACCTCGACCTGGAGGTCCTCCTGTGCAAAGAGCATCGCAAGTTCGTCTTCTACGCGCTGCGTCCCCACGCCGTAGGCACCCATGTAGCGACTCCCGCAGTTTGGACAGCAGGTGGAGGGGTCAGGGTAGGCGCGCACGGCCCAGTTCCTGCCACAGGTGTGACATGCGAGGGAGTGCGTGCGCTCGTGGTAGGTGAGCGAGGTTGAGCAGTGGGGGCATTCGGGGACGCATCCGCACTCGCGACACATCACGAAGCTCGCAAAGCCACGCCGGTTGTGCAAAAGCACCGCCTTTTGCTTGAGTCGCGCCACCTCGAGCAGCGCGTCCGCAAGCGGTGCCGAAAAGACCGAGCGCCCGCCTCCGCGAAACTGCGCTGCCATGTCCACAACCGTGACCTCGGGCAAGACGGCCACACCGGGGCGCTCGGGCATCTCGACTCGCGTCCACGACACGCCTCCCCACGCGCCCTGCTCGCAGCGCCCGATGCTCTCCAGCGAGGGTGTGGCCGACCCCAGTACGAGGGCGCATCCTCGCATCCGCGCAAGCTCGGCCGCAACCTCGCGAGCATGGTAGCGCGGCGGTCCGTCTTGCTTGTACGAGCCTTCGTGCTCCTCGTCGATGACGATGAGGCCAGGGTCAGGCAGCGGCGCAAAGAGGGCAGAGCGAGCACCGACCACCACCCGTGCCTCACCCTGCCGCACGAGGTCCCACTGGTCGTAACGCTCCCCGTCGGAAAGGCGCGAGTGCAGCACGGCGACGCGGTTGCCGAAGCGAGAGCGGAAGCGCCCCACCGTCTGCGCCGTGAGCGAGATCTCGGGCACGAGCACGATGGCTCCACTGCCCTCCGCGAGCGCCTCTTCGATGGCACTAAGATAGACCTCGGTCTTACCGGAACCCGTTACGCCGTCAACGACGACCACGTCACCTCGCGCGTCCGCCCGCGCTTGGCGAATCGCCTCCAGCGCCCGTTGCTGTCCGACCGTAAGCTCCTGCGGTACAGGGGCCACCGCCGAAGAGAGAGACGTAGCCTCGCCTCCGCGCACGCGCCGACGAATTTGGGTGCGCACTACGCCGCGCTTCTCGAGCGAGCGCACGACATCCGAGACCCCACCCATGGTCGCGCGCAACTCAGACAACCGCATCGGCCCCGTCGCAAGCGCAGCCAACAACTGCCGCTGTCTGCTCGCGTTGGCACGAGGCTCGTAGGCTCCCCCATCCACAAGCTCCACCCAACGGTCGTCGAGCGGTGCAGTACCTCGCTCGTCCACGAGCTCCCACAGCCCATCCGCGCCTTTCCGCACACGGGGTCGCTTGCCCGGAGGCAGCAAGGGGTGGATGGCATCGGCCAGACTGCACGCGTACTCATTCGCCATCCAGCGCGCAAGACCCGCTGCGACCTCGTCAAATGCCGGTGCCGCAAGCAGCTGTTCCACAGGCAAGATGCGCGAGGGGTCTACACCCGAAGGTGCCTCTTCGGCAATGCCCATCACATAGCCAACTGCCGCACGATGCGCGAAGGTGACGAGAACCGTGGCACCTACCACGACCTCGCCCTCCATGCTCGGAGGCACTGCATACGTGAACGCCCCGTCCAAGGCGCGCGTCGTTATGTCCAAGACGATCTGTGCGTATCTCATGCGAGCCATGGTACGGGGGGTACCGGGGGGACAGTCCCCTCGTTACCCGGTACTGGGGGGACTGTCCCCCCAGTACCGGGGACTGTTCCCCCAGTACCGGGGAATGCCGTTATGCGCGGGGCTTGCCGCAGTTCATGCAGAACTTGCCGGTGTTCTCGGTGCCGCACTCGCAGGTCCACGCGCCGCTGTTTGCGGGTTTTGGCGTGCCACACTCGGCGCAGAACTTACCAGTGCTCGTGGCACCGCACTTGGGACAGGTCCAGCTGCCAGCCGGCTTGGACTCGGGCTTGGGCTTGCCGCAGTTCTGGCAGAACTTGCCGGTGTTCTGTGCGCCGCACTCGCAGGTCCAGCCGCCAGCTGTCCTCTGGCCACCGAAGCCGCCGCCCGGAGCGACGCCATAGGCATTCTGCGCCTGATAGGGCTGACCTACGCCATCGTACATGCCCGGCTGGTTGAAGCCACCACCGGCACCACCAGCCATGTTCATGCCCATGAATCCCGTCATCGCTCCAGCGGAGTTGCCGGCTGCGGTGCGCATGGCATCGGCCGTAGCCATGCTCGCGTTGGCAGCGCGCATGTTGGGGTCGCGCATGACAGCAGTCGCCTGGAGCGTCTTGATGCGCTCCTCGTCCTCGGGGCTCGCGGCGATGGAGTTGATGCCTATCTGCTCGATACGGATGCCGCGACGCTTCTCCCAGTCCTCAATCAGGGCGTCTCGCAGGGCGTTCCTCAGCTCGGTGGTGTGGCCGGGTACCGCACTGTAGCGGATGCCCTGTGCCGAGATCTGCGCAAAGCTCGGCTGTAGCGCGGTAATGAGCTCGCTCTTGAGCTGACTATCGATCTGCCTGCGTGTGAAGTCGCCGCTCACGTTGCCTGCTACGTTCTTGTAGAAGAGCAGGGGGTCGACAATCCTGTACGAATACTCGCCGTTGCAGCGCACGGAGATGTCGATGTCAAGGCCGATGTTCATATCGACCACGCGGAACGGCACCGGTGTCGGCGTGCCGAACTTGTTGCCCATAATCTCCTTGGTGTTAAAGAAGTACACACGCTGGTCGTTGCCCGTGCCCCCACCGAAGCTGAAGCGGCGACCAATGGTGGCGAAGGTGTCCATGAGACCCTGGCCCAAACTCCCGCAAAAAAGGCTCGGCTCAGTGCCACTGTCGAACTTGAAGGCGCCGGGCTCGGCACTAAACTCGATGATCTCGCCCTGTTGAACGATGATCATGCACTGGCCCTCGTTGACGGCGATAACTGAGCCGTTCGAGATGATGTTGTTGGAGTCCTTCGACTTCTTCTTTTGGTGGACGCCCTTCGTCATGAGGACGTCAGCCGACAGCGCCTCGCAGTAGAAGTACTCGAGGTACTGATCGGACAGCGAACTCTTGATGGCAGAGATGCCCGTACGAATAAGTCCCATGGTTTCCTCCCATCTTGGGGACACATACAAACACTAGTATAGCGAAACGGCGGGCTAAGGGCAGCATTCGCTTCAGCGGTTGTCAGGGGTGATGGGGAGAAACTGACCGAAACGTCCTGGGGGCCGGTCACCCGTCATCGGCGAAGTGAGACAGCGGAACCGACCCCCTGCGTCACTGTCTCAGCCACGTGCCAGGGCGGCCTTTGTGACCTCGGCCCACGAGTACTGGCTCATGTATTCCCCGCGCCATGCCGCGATGGCCATGGGATTTCCAGCCAAGAAGTCGTAGTAGTCACACGACACGTGCCTCATGTCCACACCAATCATGCCACGACGCCTGACCAGCACCTCACTATGCCCGCAGGCCGAAAGCGCCTGACGCATGCCCCATACGAGCGTACGAAGGTATGACGAACTCGCGCCACGACCCCCCAGAGGCTCGTCCCAGATGGCCGCCTCAGCTTCGCGCAACGACACGACTGCGCCTCTGCGGTCCACCAAGAACGCAAACAGCTCCTTTGACTTCGCGCGCGCAAAGACGACGGGCTTGCCCTCGGCGAACACCTCGAAGTTGCCAAAGCAGCGCACGACAAGCCTGCCATCGTCGTCACTCGTGGGGAGGGATGACGGGAAACGCAGGTTCTCCAGTTCTTCAGCGACCGCCTCGGCGGTTATGGGCTTCATCAGGTAACCCGAGCTGTGCAGGGCGAACGCATCGGCCATGTACTCTCCGTAGCCGGTCGCAAACACGATGTTGACTTTGGGATTCCGCCGCTTCAGCTCCCGCGCGAGATCGACACCGTTCATGCCGGGCATGTCGATGTCCACGAACACCACTTCGAAGTCACCCACATCAGGCAGCGCCAGAACCTCCGAGGCGAACCCACATACGACGAGCTCCGCGTCGGGTGCGGCTTTCTGTATCGCACGTGCAAGCACCTTGCGCGGCATCTCTTTGTCGTCGACGGCCAGAATCCTCATATGCTAACCCCCAACACCTACGCGCCCATTTGAAGAGGACTTGGGAATGCGAATCGTGGCAGTTGTCCCACACCCCGGCTCGCTCGTTACCTCGAGCGTGCCACCACACATGGCCGACACGCGCTCACGTGTGTTTGGGATTCCGATGCCAACGATACCGTCGAGCTTTTTCGCATCGAAGCCGATACCATCGTCGACGACGGTAACGACATACTCCCCATCCTGCTCATACGTGCGAACGATCACCTTCCCGCCCGATTCGAGCCCACCCAGTCCGTGCTTCACCGCATTCTCCGCAAGCGTCTGCACAGACAGGGCTGGCACGAAGAAGTCCGTCGCTTGATCGTCAATCTCGTAATCGACGCGACTCGCATCGGACATACGCTCCAGATCAAGGTACGTACGCACGTGCTCGAGCTCACGCTTCACAGGCACGGGAGACGAGTGCTTCAATGAGTCGAGGTTGGCCCTTAGATACTGGGAAAACGACGCGATGGCCTTCTTTGCCACCTCGGAGTCCTCGTCCACCAGACCATATATCGTGTCGAGCGTATTGAACAAGAAGTGCGGCTGTATCTGGCTGAGCATGACGTCAGTTCTCAGCTTCACGATCTCGATCTCTCCCTGACGACTTCGATCCATCTGGTCGCTCACGACGAAGCAAAGCATGCCGAGAGCCCCGATCGATGTGCCGAGAACAGTTGCCAGAACCCCGTAGTAAAACATCTGCCATACCATGGATACCGCAGGCGCGGCCAGATACACGACGAACGCCGCCCTCTGCTTGTTTGACAGCTCATAACGGCCTCGCCATAGCACTACCAAGTCGATAAGCATGATGAGCAGAATCGGCATAAGCAAGACCGGGTAGTATGGCCCGCGCCGGTACACGTTGTCGTCACCGATGGAGTAGAGATTTCCCGTAAACTGCGTCTGCACCAGCAAAGCCACGAAGGCGAGCCACAGGGCAAACACAACGCGGAAGATGCCGCTACGACGCCAATCCCTACCGCATTCTTGGAGCAAAAGTGCCGTGAGGATGAGAGCCGCAAGCGTAGGCAGGGACGACTCAAAGAAGAGCGCGATGATACCGGCAACCACCCATGCGCGTCCCTGGAAAAAGTCTCCCACCTGACCGAACAGGTCACTAACGGTGTAGACCAAGAGCACAGCAAAGATGGCAACGAGATAGACCTTTGTCTCCAGTTTGATCGGGTTAGTGATCAGCGCCAGCGCAAGCCCAAACGCACATATCAGGATCCCGGCAACAGCGATGGAGAAGTTTATACCGATGAGCATACCCTCCCCCACACGATCACCCCTTTCCCATCTTGCAACATCGTGTGCTTGGCCCGTCATTCTACGGCAAAGATCAGCGCGCCGCCCGACGGTCGTGTGCCGACTGACTGTAGTACGCCCGCTTGGCCTCGTACATTGCGGCATCTGCCTTTGCGACGAGCTTTTCCAGTGTAAGGTCCGGATAGTCTCTAGCAAGCGCACAACCCGCAGCCAAGACGAGTCCACTCGACGCCTCGCCCTTCCAGGACTTCGACTCGCGATCGAGGTCTGCCAAGGCTTCTTTGACCTGCCCTTTGTTCATACACGCGACTACTACGAACTCGTCCCCGCCGGTTCGGAAGCATCGTCCCACGCCAGAAAACACGTTTTCGATGCAGCTGGCAGCACCGCAGATGAGCTCGTCCCCAGCGGAATGGCCATATCTGTCGTTGACCATCTTTAGCCCGTTGATGTCAATCTCGAACGCAACGAGGTCTTTGGGGAGCTCACCTGCCTTATCGTGCTCCTTGAGCACCTCAGAGTACGCGCGCCGACTCAGGAGGCCTGTGAGCTCATCCTTCATGATCTGTTCGTCTTTTTCCTCGATGCTCTCGTCTTGCCTAATCTGGGTGAACTCCGAGTTGTGAATGAACAGCAGGGTAGCAGCCAACGTCATCGTGAGGTACACAGTCCTCACCGCACCTTCACTCACTTCCTGAAGGACCACGCCCACCACGAGTAGCAACATAATCGCAAAGAGCGAGCCGCGATTCTGCTTGCGGAAGTAGGTGCCGTATAACCGAAAACTCAGCAAGACAAGCACGATAACTGCGAGATAGAACACCATGTAGAGCATATACAGGTCGCCGTGATGATAGTGGTTGTGCTCGTCAATCACGACCATCCAGCCACCAAAGAATGCGATGACTTGAAACACGCAGTTTGCCGCGAGGATGATATCGAGGACCTTGGTCATACGGTTCTTCAACCCCATTTGCTTAACGATAGCCCCGCCTGCCAGCGGGGTAAGCATATAGTCGATGCATTTCGCGAGCATGATCGGCCACGTTGGCAAGCCCTCGACACCATCGAACATCCTGGCAAGCCATTCGGCAAGCGCCGACACAGCGATGAACGCATACACTACGTAGTGCCGAACCCTGTCCTCCTTGCGAAAGCGACCATTCTCGCGAACGAGAATGCACATGACCGCAAGCGTCAGCCAAGTCAGGGTGGTTATTGCGGTGTAGTAGCTCATGGGATGGGCAGGCTTTCTATGCATGCGGTGGCCGATGTTAATAGCATCCTACAGATTGATTGCAACAAAACCGTCCCACCGCAGGGCATAACACCCGCGATGAGTGTGACAGGGGACGTCTATATGCGACCCTGCCCGGAGCGCGCAACGCGAGCGGTGCCTGCGGAAAGATGAGGCGACTGGCACCTTCGTGGCGACACAGGATGGTTTGTCTGACGCTTTCGGGCTTGCCGAGGGTGTCCCTGACGGCTTTGCCTTTCGCGAGAAGGCGTCGGATGGTTTGGCGTTTGCCGAGGATACTCTTGATGGCTTTGGACTTCGAGAGGATGCATCTGACGTCTTTGGACTTGGCGAGGGTGCATCTGACGGGAATCCACTTGCTGAGGGTACCGAACCCTCGCGAAGCCCAAAACCGCCATAACGGCCCTCGTGAAGCGCCATGTCAGCAGAAAACCCCTCGCGAAGCTCAAAGCTGTCCGGCGCACCCTCGCGAAACCAAAAGCGGTCCGATGCGCCAGGACGTACGCAAAGTCCTCGACCACGGATGGGTCCTGCTCGCCTAGGGTCACGTAGAAGTAACGCAGGTCGGCAATCTCGGTTATGGGATGGCCAATCGCGATGCGGTCCATGTCGATGATGAGCGGCTCGCCCTTCTGCAGGACCACGTTGCCCGTGTGGAAGTCACCGTGGACCAAGGTGCCCGGCCAGATGAAGTTGACGTGCTTGATGTATTCCTTGAACGCACCGGTGCGGTTCAGCTGGAGCTCCACCGCCTCGCCGACGCTGCGGTAGTACCAGCGCTGCTGTGCGGGATCGCCTTGGTTGAGCCCGGCCCATATGGAGTCCCCCTGCTCCGAGTATTCCCTCGCCAGCGAGCGTATGTTTGCGAGCTTGTCCGCGAGCCACAGCTGCTGCACGCCAATGTCGTCACTGTTCCTCAGCATGTTGAGCGACCCTTCTTTGCGCCTTCTCCACGTGGCGCGCCGATCCTCGCTGGGATACTCCTCCTCCGACTCGGACGCGACGATCTGGGCCACACGCTCGCCGAAACGCCTCTCGATCTCAGCCAAGGTGCCATCGGTATCCTCCACGACGTCGTGAAGAATACCCGCCGTGATGACCTCCTGGTCATTGGTCATGGTTGAGAGGATCTGCGCGAGCTCAATGGGATGCAGGATGTAGGGGACACCGCTGAACTTGCGGACCTTTCCCTGGTGCAGAACCGTGGCACAGATGATTGCCTCTTCGAGCATGTCCATCATGGTGCATCCCATTCCTCTCTGAGTGTCGGTTGGTTCAATGATAACGGTAGGACAAACTCACCAGAGGGGTTTGTCCCAACCGGAGGGGTTTGCCCGCAGTCCTCCCTATGAGTCCTTAACGGGCAAGCCGAAGGCCTTGATCCTAAAGTTGTCAACGACCACCGGATCTTCCACCACGTTACCCTGCTCGTCGTAATGACCGTAGGTAAGGGGCTGGGTGGAGAGGTCGACCCATTCGCCATCGGAGAGCACGAAGCTCTCCCCCTCGTTCACGACCGCGGTGGTGTAGGTGGACGAACCAGCATCCATGGCATCTTCCTTAGAGACCGCCGTGTTTGCGCTCAGCTCGTACCGGACCTTGCCGTCGTATTCGACCGTGGACTCGACCACGACGCTAAAGGTCTGTCCCTCCTGCACGCGTACTGTCTCTGGCAGCTCGATGCGGTGATACCCGCTATAGGGGAACGTCTCTTCGTAGGACGCAACCTCCTCGCCGTCCTCGGGATTCTTGGCGTCCTCCTCCATGAGGTATACCTTAAAGACAGTCTTGGTATTTGGGGAGGCGACCTGAGTTGACAGGCTAGTGATGTCATGCGACTCGTCGGCGGTGAACACGTTTGCTGTGACCATGCGATCGTCGTCCGCGTATGTAAGGGGCTGTGCGATGGCCGGCATATAGTCGTACTGATAAACAACGAGGTAATCGCCTGCGTCCAGATCGGAGTCGAACTCCATGGACTCCGCATAGCTGAGGGACTGGTCGTAGTACGAGCACCAGAAGTAGCCCGTGTGCCTGCCATCCTCGTCCACGATGCCCCATTCCATGCTGTCGACGACGTTGCCCTTGTCGTCGGGCCCGGAGTCGGTCTCCGAGCCCCAGCTGTTCTTGATGAGCCAGGCACCCTTTGCGGGAGGCTGGCTCTCGACCGCGAAGTTCTCGGTCGGATAGTCGTCGTCCCATCCCACGACGCACACCGTGTGGTTATACTCGCTGCCGTCACCCACGTACGTCCGGGTGTTGCTCCCAGTACGTGGACGAGAGGATCGCGTCCTTGCCGCGGTAGGGGTACTCCTCCTCGGTCATGGGACCCACCCCGGACGCAAAGAGGTTGCCGATGACAAAGTGCGTGCCACCCGCATCGTATGCCGCGTTGGGGTTCTCCTCGTCCACGGGATGCAGCCCCTCCCCCACCTGCGTCTCGTCTTCGAGCTCGGTGATGGCCTGTTGGGAGTACCACGTGAGGTGCTTCTCGGAGAGGTCGAGATCCTCGGCCTTGACCTCGCCCCCAGCGGCGATGATGATGGAGCTCTCTGCTGCCGCGATGCCGCCGAAGGCCCAGCACGAGCCAAAGGGCGACTGGTTCTTCACCGGCGTGACGAGGCCCTTCTCGCGCATGTCGTACTTGGCTGGCAGTTCTTTCTTTGTATGGTCCCCCTGCGAAGCATCCTCGGTCGCGCTTTGGGTGGCGTCATCGGTGGAAGCCTCCCGCCCGCCGGAGCACGCGCAAAGCGGTGCCGCAATGAGGGCAACGGCGAGCAGGGAACTTACGACGCCTAAGGCCGCACGTCTCATATCGGAATCCTTTCGCCTAAGGTCGCGTGATGGTTCCGGTGTATCAAACTCCCGGATGCCCTCGCTCATTGGTAACCCCTTTCATTAAATGCGGGGTACCGATGGCCCGTGCCCGGGGTTTCCCACAAGGACATTGAGGCAAATGACCTGCCCCTGCCTCTCCCCGACTCTTACGAATTCATATAATTGGCGGAAATACAAGTATGCTATGTACAACCCAACTATGTACCAGCTCACCGACTCGTTTCTGCTCTTTGCGTTCGAATTTATGTCCGAAGAAGTCAGCACGTTGGATTGGGTGGGATTCGGAGAGACCCCAGCCTACTGCGCGTGGAGGAGCAAGGCCTTCGAACTCGTATGCGTCACTCACGTTGAGCAGATCTTGCGTGCGCTGGGCATCTCCGGTGTCAAGACGACCTGCCTCCCCTGGACCAGTGCCACAGCACGTCCTGGCGCGCAGGTGGATCTGCTCATCGAACGCCCCGACGATGCGACCGACGTGTGCGAGATGAAGTTCACGAACGAGCGGTATGCCATGAGCGTGCAAGACGAGCAGGACATGCGGCGCAAGGTCCAGGCCTTCAGAGAGGAGAGCAGCACGAAGGATTCGCTGCAGCAGACCCTTGTCAGGGTACACGGGCTGAAACGCAACCGACACTCGGAAGACATTGCCCACGTCATCGATATTGACGACCTGTTTGCGTTCTAGTGAAGCGCCGGTTTTCCAGGCCGATTGCTGCCCTTTTTGCGACCGTGCTGGCGCTCTAAGGATCTGCCAACGACCACCGGACTCTCCACCTTGCATGTTCCAACAAGTAGGAGGAGGATAACCCATGGGCGCCAACAAGGACGAGCTGGACACGGGACAAACTCACCGGAGGGGTTTGTCCCGACGAGGACCTCGAGGAGATCGCCGACGGACTGGCGTGGGGAAGTCGAGGCCCTTCCCGTCCTGCGAGCGCTACGGCAGCTGTAAGGTATACAAGGAGGTTCGTGTTCCCCCCCGAGACCTCTAACTACGTATGCAAGGATTGTGGCCATACGTGGCTAGTTGCGAGTTAGGCATTAGCACGAAGCGCTAAGCGCTCTTCAGCCGAAGAGTCTGTCCCACCCAACACGACGAGTCACAAGAGGAACTCGTCATGCCTACTCCAAGCCAGATGGAAGTGTTTGGCCTGCTTATACGTACTTGCCGTCGCCGATGGAAGGGGAAAGGGATTGCTGGGAGTGCGACGCGAAAGCTCAGATCGCTGTACCCTGAGTTTCCGCTGCTTGGCGAGCCCTGCGGTCATCGGCGATGGATTTCCGACTCTTTTGAGACGGACCCGCGACGACTGCGTATATAATTGCGGTGATAAGTAAGCAACGGCAGCGGCGTGACCGCCATGACGAAGGGAAGCACAATGAACAAGAACGTGGAGAAGTTCCAGCAGATGCTGAGCGCGGACGAGGACCTGCGCAACGAGCTCCAGGCGGCCGCAGACGCCTACAACGGAAGCAAGGCCGACGACCGCGCGGTGTTCGAGAACGTCATCCTGCCGGCCGCGCGGTCCGTGGGCGTGGAGTTCACCTACGAGGAGGCCTGCGAGGCGATCCTGGACGGCCGCGACCTCACGGACGACGAGCTCGAGCTCGTGGCCGGCGGCGTGGGCACTATGTACCAGAGGCTGGTCTCCGGCATGCTCGCGGCAACGATGGTGTTCAGCTCCATCCCCCTTCGCGCGTTTGCCCAGCAGAAAGACTCCGGCAGCGGAGCCAGTGCCCAGACCATCCAGGCTGCGGAAGCGGACGACCCCGAGGATTCGTCCGAGGTTGGAAGCGTGAACGCCGGCGACTACAACAGGACAGGCACCTACACCGTGACCCTCAAGGAGGCCGACTTCGCCAAGGGCGAGAGCGAGCAGGGGGACGGCAAGGAGACCAAGGAGGCACAGGAGGCGCTCGAGGAGGGCGAGGACGAGCAGGGGGACGGCAAGGAGACCAAGGAGACGCAAAAGGCGCAGGAAGCGCAAAAGGCGCTCGAGGAGGCCAAGGCCGCGCGCGACGACGCGAGCAGGGAGCTCGACGAGGCGAGAGAGGCCGAGGAGCGGGCCAGGGCGGACGCGGATGCGCAGCAGGAGGCCGCCGACGAGGACGGGGCCGTGGAGGATGCGGAGGCGCAGCCGGAGGCCGCCGACGAGGACGGGGTCGAGCTTGCGGACGATGATAGGGCCGTGGAGGACGCGGAGGCGCAGCCGGAGGCCGCCGACGAGGACGGGGCCGAGTCTGCGGCAGAGTCCGACGCCCTCGCCAGGGCCACCGAGGCCCGCGAGCAGGCCGAGGAGAACCTCGCCAAGGCCGAGGAAGCCGTGAAGGCCGCCGAGGAGAAGGTCGCCGGACTCGAGGGTCAAGCAGAAGAGAAGAAGGACCTCACCTTCGCCGACGTGAAGGCGGAGGACGTGAAGGTGGGCTACCTCATGATCCCCGACGCCGACTCCGACGCCGCGCCCGAGATCCGCGAGGCACAAATCAACGCCCTCAGCAACGACGGCGGCGCCCTCACGATCTCGTTCACCGACCCCGACGCAGCCACCAACGGCACGGCCGGCTACATCGTGACCGTCGACGACCTCGGCCTCACCGCCAACGTCAGCGTGGACATCACCAAGCCCGTGCTCTCCGTGGAGTCTGGCGGCGTGAAAAGCGACGTCCAGTCCTGCGACGTCACGCTCATTGCCGAGGACGGCACGTTCGCCGCTGGGATTTCAGTCGACGACATCAGGCTGGGCGGCTCCTTCAGGGACATGACGATCTCCGGCATGGAGGCCTCCGGCGACACGCTCACCTGCCACCTCGCCGGGTCGCCCGTGCGCGACTACGAGACCGAGGGCGCGTGGGTAGACGGCCAGGTGACCGTGGAGGCCCAGGGCTTCGAGAACAGCCCCGCCCCCGCCACCGCCTGCGTGCCTATCGACCTTCCTGACGAGGCGTTTGACCTCGGCGGCGAGGAGGCCCTCTCCGCCGCCACCGTCTCCGGCGAGGTCGAGCACGTGGACTTCGAAGGCGAGACCGCCAGGGCCGCCCTGTCCCTGTACGCCGACATGGGCGCCTTCAACGACGTCAAGGCGCAGGACATCACGCTCGAGGACGAGTTCGCGGGCGGCAAG
>CACXDP010000366.1 GCA_902766445.1 uncultured Coriobacteriaceae bacterium | reverse complement strand
TATACCCTAGAACGATATCCTACAGACAGTCTTAATTATATCGCACCGCGCATGCCGTTTCTCAAAACCCATGGCGAACGAAACGCCACCGCTGCATCTCTTCGCTGAAACCACGAAGTTTACAACATGGCCGGTCACACCACGGTATCTACGGCAAGACGCTCCTTCTTCATGCCCTGCCGTCAGGGGATTGCGCTGCCAGGGAATGCTCCTAGTGAGACAAGCGACGACACACAAAGGCGCGCCGGAGTTTTCAACATTAGCGCTTGACGATGAGGCGATGCGGGCGCATAATGTGGCTGACGGCACAGCCCGCGTTGGGAGCCGGGCGGCGCCTCGTTTAGGATTCGGAGGACTGCTTCACCTTATGGCTGGCAGTCCTCTTCCTCTTCTTCGTGGTCACCGTCCTCGACCTTGGTATGGTTCCTCCCGAGCGCCTCCGCGAGCAGGGCCAACGCCGTCGCAAGCTCGACTATCTCGATCAACAGTTCCATGGGCAATCACCTCCTCTCCAGGAGGCGCCGCCCGGTCACGGGACCTACGTGCCGCCAACCGTGTTGAGAACTATAGCATAGCCGTCAGCAATTGTCGAAAACATTTCGTTACAGCGTGAGTTTCAACAGCGTTTCCGACATCGCTATGCTGTCGAAGCATTCGACTCGGAAATGGCGTCTGTGGCACGGCTAGCAGTTGCCGGTGTAGACCCAGCGCAGGTGCTTGCGGGCAAACTCGGCCAGGTCGTACACCACAGAGACGGGCGTCGGTCCCACGTCGCGCTTGCGCCAGTTGGGGAAGAATCGCGACACGTGCAGGACGATGCCCGAATCCACGTCAGCAAGCCATGCGGCCAACTCGTCCATCTCGGCAGGCGTATCGTTGACACCTGGCACCACGAGCGTCGTCACCTCGAGATGGCAGCTTGGCTCGGCGGCGAGCAGCTCGATGGTAGCCTGCACGCGACCGAGGTCACCGCCCAGCGAGCGGTAGGTCTCGGGCCGAGCGGACTTGAGGTCGATGTTTGCCGCGTCAAGGAGCGGAGCCACCTCGTGGATGACGTGCTCGTTCACGCAGCCCGCCGAGACGAGCACGTTCGCAAGGCCCGCCTCGTGCGCAAGCGTCCCCGCGTCACGCAGGAACTCCCAACAGACGAACGGCTCGTTGTAGGTGTAGGCGATGCCCACCATGCGCGTGTCTTCCACGTGCAGCCGCCGCGCGAGGGTAACCAACTCCTCGGGCGAGACCTCGCGCCAGCCGACGCCCGTCTCCCCCACCTGCGAAATGGTATGGTTCTGGCACCAAGGGCAATGCAGGTTGCAGCCATAGCCCCCAAGCGAGAGCACTGTCGAGCCGGGGCGCCATCGAGCCAAGGGCTTCTTCTCCACCGGATCGACGGCAAGTGAGGTGATGCGACCGTAACCCGTCGGTCGCACGCTGCCACCCACGTTTGCCCGTGCGCGACAGGCTCCCATCGCGCCGGGCGCAAGCGCACAGCCGCGCGGACACACGTCGCAGCGCACGACGGTGCCATTTCCGGACACGGCACCGGACGCACCGCTCACAGGTGTCTCACCACCTCGAAGCGCTCGAGGCGGTAATCGTCGAAGTCTAGGTCGATGCGCCCCTTCTGCGCGGCGATGCGCAGCTGTTCGTCGACCGTGTCCACGCCGTCGAGGTCAGGCAAGAGGAGCCCGCGCCGGCCGTCGGCGCAGCTCACGATGACGCCGTAGCGCGCGGGGTCGAGCTTGTCGGGGCCATCGATCGGCTCGGGAGCCGTGAGCACGTCGACGTCGTAGACAAGTTCATCCAGCTCGCCAGCGCGCACGGCCGAAAAACGCGGGTCGCGCGTGCCTGCCGATATCGCGTTTGCGCAGATTTCTTCGGCGAGGTTCGCGCGCGTCGCCTCGATGGTGCCGATGCAGCCACGCAGCGCGCCATCGACCTTGAGCGACACGAAGCAGCCGGCACGGGTACCCATGAGCTCGTCGTTCGAGCGCAGCTCTTGCGGTAGGTCACGGGGCACCGCGATGCGCCGCCTTTCACGCACGTAGGCCTCGAGCGAGAGACGCGCCAGACGCACGTGCGCGGACTCGTGCGCCTTTCGGTCGCGCAGGTCAGCAGAGCGCAGTTTGAGGTAGGTCGCGAGACGGTCGCAACTCTCGTCGGTGGCCTCATCTCCCTCTGGCTCGAACGCGCCGACGCCGTAGCCCACGCCGAACGGGCCCTCATGGCTCAGCAGCTCGGAACGGACACGCGTGCGGTCGAGCGCGCCGACCATCATCTGGAAGCTCTTGAGACCGCACTCGGCTGCGCGCTCCGCAAGCGACGGATCCATCGCAAGAATGTCCACCAGATCACCCGTGGCGAAGTCATGCTCGATGCGTTCGTCAAAGACGGGACCCTCGGGTGCGAAGCCGTAAGGACCTTCCGCGAGCAGCTTGTGCGAGAGGTCGCCCGACGCGAGCCACACCACGCGGCGACCGAGGTGCGCGGCTGCTTGTTGCACGCATCGACCGAGGCGATAGTGGTCGGCGGGCGAGAAGCCCGAAAGCCCGATGCGTACGACCCGGAAGCCCTGATAGTAATGCTCGATGAAGTGCAGCGCGATCATCGTGCCGTGGTCGAGGCGTGGGTCGCGCTCATAGTCCGTGCCCGCCGCAAGTCCCTCTTTGTCGCAAAGATTGCAGATGGCCGAGACGAGCTCCGTGTCGTAGTGCGCCTCGTAGGCAGCCCGCGGCGCACCGTACTGGGCGAAGCTGCCACGCGCAACCGTACCGGGCGAGATCTGGAAGTAGTCGCGGTACATCGTGGCGTGCGGCGAGGATATGACGATCGTTTCGGGCGCAAGCGCGGCGATGCGACGCCCTACCTCCTCGCATGCGTCGACGGTCGCCTGTATCTCACGCTCGCGTCCCTTGCCGACGGACGGGATGATGAGTGGCGGGTGTGGCAGTGCGAATGCGCCTACGATTGGCATGGTCGCTCCCCTCTCCTCGGGTGTCGCGGTGACAGGTTCGTCTGCTGCAATCATACTACTCGCGCGACACGCCCGCGACGTGGGGGCGCGGGCGGGGCTGACGCACGTCGTCGCCGCGCGTTGAGGTATTATTTCTTTCGATGTGGACGGCGCAATCGGAGGATCGGGTATGCAGAGAAAGAAGCTCTTTTCGGAGGTGCCGCACCTCGAGACCGCGCGACTCGTGCTCAAGCGGCTCGAAGACGAGGAC
>CACXDP010000365.1 GCA_902766445.1 uncultured Coriobacteriaceae bacterium | reverse complement strand
GTCCACCGATGGCGCTACAGGATGGAAGAGATAGACCCCACGGAGAAACCCAAAATCAGCCTAGCCTATTAGGGAACGCTCTACTAGAGAGCGAGCACACGCACTACCGCACGCGGTTCGAGATGTACGCGAAGGAGTCGCCAGACGACGTCCTTCCACACATCCTACGAGTCATGTACGACTGGCTCTGCGAGAAGGAGCGCAAACTTCACCCGGGCGGCGAGACCAGCGAGCTGCTCAGACGCCTTGAGGACACAGTCTTCGACTTCCATGAGAACTGGCCGAGCCACGTCTCTGGCGAATGCCGCACGTCGCGCTCGCTCCTGGAGGGCATGAGCTGCCCTAACGTTTATGATGGTGGAATCGGGACGGGTGAGGATGCGAAAGCTCTGCACCCGCTCGATGACGGGCGATGGACTACGACGAGCCGGACGGCAACGTCCCCGCGCGAAGGTGGCACACCAGTGTGGGCATCGTCTCGCATGGGAAGAGTTGCATTGTTAACGTTCGCATTACGAACTATCTGCTGCCTAGCTATGTGGGGACGCCACCGAGTACGCCGACGAGCTCCACCCCGAATTTCGTGCGCAAACTCATAATGCTGAAGGGCTTCAGGGCGACGATTGGTAGCACTGTACTCTCCAAGCGATACACGCGGGTGGGAAACTTGCAAAGGTATAAGGACGCGTTCCGGAGTCCTTTGATCGATCCCGCCCGAGAGCTACCGCTCATCGTTGTTGCCACGGACTACAGCGGAAAGGCACCGACCGACGCCTACGACCTTGCCTACAAGACCATCGGGATGGCAAAGGTCCTTTTGTTGGACATCAAGGAGTACAAGATACGCGACTACCTGCGACAGACGTTCGTCGAGTGAACCCCCGCGTTTGAACATCGGATCAACGCAAGCTGCGTACGAGTGTACAATCCCAACTTCAACCTCAGGAGCGCGGTGGACGCCAGACGGCATTGCCTCTTCACCAAGGAGGACATCGACCGCCTCGGAGACGACTTCAATGACATGTTGGTCCGCTCGCTCACGAGGAGTTGGGCACAGGATGACGAGGACGTAGTGGATGTCCTTGACGTGGCTTCCCGCATGCGGCACCAGCGCAACGCCGAGCTGCGAAGCCGTCTGGACGAACTGACAAAGGCGTCAGAAGAGCGCTCGAGGGAAGTCCGCAAACGTGACCGAGTGCGTGAGGCAAACGCGACCATCGAAGAGCTGAGAGCGCTGCTCGAGGAGCGCAATCAGACCATCGACAAGCTTGAGGGGGAGGCAACTCTCTGGCATGACATAGCCGAGGAGTATGCGAGCGACTTGGAGGAGGCAACAGCCGGTACCGACAAGAAGAACGAGAAGATATTGGCACAGCTGGAGGGCTATAGGGCGGAGGTGGCGCAGAAGGACGAGGTCATCGTCGACCGGGAAAACCAGGTGAGCAAGCTCACGTACGATTTGAAGACCGCCTGGGGGCAAGTGCAGCAGCTTTCGGGTGAACTCTCGCATGCCACGGGTGCCCTTGCAGGGTTCGAGGCGATCACCCACGTGCCGGACTGCCTGTCGGAGCTCCTCGACCTGCTCGAGGCACTGTACCCTGGCAAGGTGTGCGTGCTGCCCGAGGCGAAAAAGTCGGCGCAGGACTTCGACGACCGGTATGTCTTGGATGACGAGCTGCTCATCCTCAAGAGCATCCCCACAACGCTCTGGGAACTCTACTTCGGGGCCAAGCCGTCCGCCAACATCCAGCAGGGGTACCAGGCACAGACGGGCTTCGAGCTAGCGCTCACAGAGGGCTCGATGACCAACAAGGGCTCCAAGTACATGAAGCAGCGCGAGCGCACCTATCATGGCCAGACCATCTCCATCGCTCCTCACATCAAGGGCCACTCCGGCAACCCCAAGGACAACTTCCGCTTGCATTACTACGCGGACGGCGAGCGCAAACTTATCGTCATCGGCCACTGTGGCGCACACCTGGAGACGGCTGGAAGCAAAAAACTGAGTTAGGGAGGGTCCACCTCACCAGACCCTCGAGAACTCGTTTTGTTGGCTATCAGCTGATGAAGCGTCGTAAAAACAGAAGTGACCTTTACGTGGTGCTGCGCGTCGAGAAGCGGGATTAATGCAGAAGGAGCTGCCGCGACGGTGCGATGCGAGGGCGCGTCAGGTTTGGCTGACTTGAGGGAGTGCTTACAGATATATAGAATGAGCTCGCAAGAGTCAGTCCGGAACGTTGTCGAGGGACGCGAACATGCAAGGTGCCGAGGCAGGACTTGAGGCTTATGATCAAGACGTGGCCAATCGTGCTGAGCACGAAGATGCCGCCCATGCCGAGCGCACCGCCGCCGACGCGGAGCTCCTGGCCTTTTGCTGCCCTGATTGCGACGTGCGCTACGTCGTCGGCGAAGCGAACGCGGCAGCGACCTGCCCATGGTGCGGGAGTCACCTGCAACCTGTGGGGCATGCGCGAGAAGAAGAGGTGCCCGACTTTGCGGTGCCATTCTCGGTAACACAAGAGCAGGCTGTGGAATCGCTGAACAAGTTCGTTCGGAACACGTGGTTTGTACCTGATGACTTCGAGGTTCAAGTCAATCTTGCGCGGCCCACCTACGTTCCGTACTGGCTCTTTGGGGCTAGGGCGTGGGAAACCCTCACCATATTGGACCGGACCAATGGCAGTGGATCACAGTCTTATTGGGGCGTGTGCCAGTCCGCGCGGGCGACGTATGGAGACCTTGCCGTGAGCGCGTCCCAGCTCATGCCACCGTTCTACATGGAGGCGGCGGGGCTGTTCTTCATCGACGACCGCCACGCGCCCTCGGAGGCGTTCGTCGGAGGAATCGTTGCGGAGGTACCCGATGCCCCGGCGAATGAGAGAGCGGTTCGAGCCGAGGCAATCGCGGGCGGCATGCTCCACGACTGGTTGTTGTCAAATACCACGCCTAACACCGGCGAGAATCTGGGCTACGACTGGTGCAGAGGTCTTAGCGTCGAGCAGATCGCGATCAAACGTGGCGTGGAGATCGTGGAGCGAAAAGGCGAGACTCGCATAACCGACTGGCGTCTTTGCGCGCTGCCCGTGTGGCTCCTGCACTGCACGCGCGAGGGTGAGGAGGCTCTCTTCGTGGTGAACGGCCAAACGGGCGTGTGCGCGGGCAGCCTCGCCGTTGACAATGCCAAAGCGAAGCTTGACGCTTCGCCTGGCTTCGAGCTTAGGATTGTTGTTGGGATAGTTGCTACGTTTGCCCTCGCCTATCTTTGCTGGAGGGTTCTTGCTTCCCAGCCGACACTTGACCTGCGGGGGGCCGAGCTCGTGGCTGCGGTAACGATGCTTTTCGCCTTCCTTTGGGCTTGGGTTCTGCGTGCTGCTCCCGCTAGGTCGACCGGCACACACTACGTCTCGGTGCAAGAGATGGCCGAAGGCGCCCGGGTGCTCCGACCGACCAGCGACCAGCGCATCACCGCGCACTGGCGAAGCAAACGCGCAGGAAGCCCGAAGCGCGCCCGCCATCATCTCGAGAGGAGGATAGGTTACCGGAAGTGAGCGGGAACGATGAAGCGGGCATGGATTCTCGTACCAGGTAGCTGATCCAGCAAGCGCGAATCCTGCCGTTGCCTGCTGACGTGCGGTGAGCGACGCTTAGTTACTCTGTCGAGTTCCACGGCAGACGCTGGCGAACAGGAAAAGTTCGCCGACGAGTCGACCACGTATAAATCGGGGGAATAAATGGATGATTTGGAATACAGAAAGATGATAAGAGACCTGATTCAACAATATGCAGGTACTATCCCACGTGATGATCCGGATAGGTCGGAGCTAATAGAAGGGTTTAGAGAATACCTAGACGAAGCGGAAGAGGGAATGGTCGAGCGGCTCGAGAATAGAGCAAGTAGTCTTATAGCGGTAAGCATGTCGATGAGAAGCAGAGCACGCAAAATTATTAATTTGAGCTTAGAAGAAAAGAGAGAGCTGCTTGCAAGAGACAAAGCACTTGAGAACCTTGAGAAATTAGAATATAGAACATATATGGTTGCAGTAAGAACATTATTAAATGGAGATAGATTATCTGATAAATTAAAACATTCTGATTTCAAAAACTTTACTAATCGTATGCATGAATTACGTGATTCCGTAAAGGAAAGTAACAGAGCTAGGGCAGATGAACTTTATTCACATATTTTTCAAAATATTAATTTTATATATGCTCCAGGAGCGGGAATAGTTTCGCCACAATTAGCGGCATTTTATTATACGTTACCTGCATCAAAAAGACAAAGAATTGATCAAAAGAGATTTAAGAGCCAATTAAAGTATGTAGAAGAAATAAAACATAATAATGAGGAATATCTCAGAGAATTAGATGCGGAAAGAAGGAGTAAAGGAATAAGTAAGAGAGAATTTGATAAGGAAAGAAAGAAAAAGATAGAAAGACATATGCAATACACAAGAATAATACCTAGCTCTTCAGATGAAAGATAATGGTAAAGATATGTACGTGCTGGGTATCCATTGCGCCCAGCTCGGTCGCGCAGAGCCCCAATGAGTTCTGTAGCATCGTCTGGTAGTGCTTGGTGCGGACGAGGGGATGGACGGTTTCCCGGTTCCCTCAGGTATGGTCGATGCGGACAAGGTTAAGAAGGAGCTCTGGAATGGGCTCAAGGATGCTGACGTGCGCGTGGAGGCTTGGGAGGGGAACCAAGTCATCCTCGTCAACGTGCCTCGGGCAGACCGTCGCGTTCGCCCGGTGTACGTGGGCAACAACCCAAACCTTTTGGCCTGCTGCGCATTCCGGTTGCCCGGCATGGGCGGGGAGAGTTCCCCACTAGTCACTCAGATCGGCTCGCCGAAAGCACGGCATGGGCAGAATGACGAATCGAGTCGCAGAAATGGTGACGGCCAGGGTCGGGTAGCGGGCTCTGCCGCTGACCCAAATGACCTCGGCAGTGACCCTAATGACCCGAAATCTGACCCTATTGACCCGAATGAGCATAAACATGACTCGGCAGGTTCGAATGATGGATTTGTCGAAAGGATTACGGAGAGGCAGCTGTTCCCGCTCTAAGCATTGCGCGGTAACGGAGGGGCGACCTATGACGAGCTGGCGAGGCTGGTGGCTTCCTCTCCCGCAAGCGTAAAGCGCGACTTGAAGACCCTCAAGAAACTTGGTCTGATCGAACTTCTACCCGCGAAAAACATTTCCAAGCTCAACTTGTATCGTAAGGCGGGCGTGTGCGAGTATTGGATGAGCGGACGCGGATGACGCCGCGAGCGGAATTGTTCGCTCCCAACAGGACAAACGTCCCCTTTGTCCTTCCGAATAGGCATACAGGAGGAGCACATGAATACACGAACAAGCGAGGCTACTCGAGACCGGTTCCGCGGCTGCCTGGTGGGAGGTGCGGTGGGCGATGCGCTTGGTTACGCCATCGAGTTCAGCGGCGAGTCGCAGATATTCTCCGAGTACGGGGCGAGCGGCATCACGTCGTATGAGCTCGATTACGCGAGTGGCAAGGCGATCGTCTCTGACGACACGCAGATGACGCTCTTTACTGCCAATGGCATACTCTTTGGCCAGACACGATGGGCGACGCACGGCATTGCGGCGAACCCTCGGCATTACGTGGCACGCGCCTACCAGGACTGGCTGCTCACGCAGGAGCGCACGTTCGAGCAGGCGCAAGCCGAAAAGGTTGACAAACACAAACGTATTTCGTGGCTCCTCGACGTCCCAGAGCTCTACCACAGGAGGGAGCCGGGCAACACTTGCCTGACCGCTCTGCGGCGGCACCGACATACGAACGATGCCATCGAGGACTACGTTGCATTCGCGCCGCAGCTCAACGACAGCAAGGGATGCGGGGGTGTCATGCGTGCCGCACCCGCCGGGCTTGTCTGGGCGGGCGGCGACCCGGACGCCGCCGACTGCGAGGCTGCCCAGATCGCGGCCATCACGCATGGGCACCCGCTCGGCTACCTTCCCGCTGCAGTGCTTGCCCACATCGTTGCGAAGCTCGTTCTCGGCGAGGCGACGCTCCTGGCTGCGGTGGAGGAGGCCCGGGACTCCGTCGCGCGGCTCTTCGCCGGTCACGCATACCTGCAAGAGCTCGTGGACATCATCGACCTCGCCGTCAGTCTCGCGGGCAACGCCGACACCGACCTCGCCAACATCCATCGGCTCGGCGAGGGTTGGGTGGGCGAAGAGGCGCTCGCCATCGCCATCTACTGCGCGTTGCGCCACCAGGACGACTTTTCGGCTGGAGTGATTGCGGCGGTGAACCATCGCGGCGACAGCGACTCCACGGGCGCAGTCTGCGGAAACATCCTCGGTGCGCTGCTCGGCTACCGGGCGATCGGTGAGCGCTGGACAAGCGACCTCGAGCTCCTCGGCGTGACGCTCGAGTTGGCAGACGACCTGTTCGGTGGGTGTGAGGTTGACTCGAACGGTGCCTGCAAGGACCCCGCATGGGCGAACAAGTACGTATGGTGCCACCGTTACGAGGGTGACACGGCGGAACACGCGACGGCAGCCTCAACAACGCGCCTTCTTGCCGTGCGCGGAGACATCACGGATGACCAGGGCGTCGATGCCATCGTCAACGCTGCGAACGAGAGCCTGCTCGGCGGGGGAGGCGTGGACGGAGCCATTCACCGCGCCGCGGGACCGGGGCTTCTTGATGAGTGTCGCCGGCTGGGCGGGTGTGATGCGGGGAAGGCGAAGGTCACAGGCGCCTATGCGCTGCCCTGCAAGTGGATCATCCACACGGTTGGTCCCCGTTGGCGTGGGGGCAAGTCCGGGGAGGCGGAGCTCTTGGCCTCATGCTATCGCGAGAGCCTTTCTGTCGCCGTGGAGCGCGGCGCACGCAGCGTGGCCTTTCCGTCCATATCTACGGGTGTCTTCCGGTACCCCGTCGAAGAAGCCGCTTGCATCGCCGTGAGGACTGTCCGAGAGTTCGTGGATACGCATCCCGGCGAGCTCGATCAGGTGAAGTGGGTCCTCTTCGACGAAACGACCTTCGCTGCGTATGAGCGCCAGCTGGCTGACGTCGAGGCTAGCGTCGCCGACGCCGCCGATGAGGATGTGGAGACGATGAGCGCAGGCGAACAGAAGCGATTCGTCGCCGAGTGGACCATGGGCCTCGGCGTCATGGGTGACCCCACAAACAAAGGGACCGCGAGTCAGCAGCAGAGGCGGGCGATACGTAGTGACTGGAAGACGCGGCCGATGCCCATGGAGCGCACGGAGATTGACCTCGGGCTGTCCGTCACCACTGAGGAGTTCGAGCGCCTAGCGATGGGACATATCCCGCAGGTAATGGAGGACCACTGGTTCATGTACTTCGATGGTGAGTCGCTCTGCTTCCACCGCAGCTGGACGGGAATCTGCATCTTTAAGGTACACGTCGTGCGCAACAAGGCCGAGGACGCGTATGTGCTTACGTGCGTGACGGCAAACCGGGACCGCAGCCAATACTCACGGACGAACGACAAGAGCGATCAACTGATGGCGGTAATCCTCGTGGGACAGGTTCTCGGCAAGGACGTGGGATCGCTTTGGGAGGCATACCACGCGAGCGAGGCGCATGGGAGCGAAGCGGCAGCGAAAGCGAAGCCCGTGGTCGTCGGATTCTGGAAGGTACCCGATCCGCTCGGCTGCCTCAGCAACTGGCATCCTGCGGGCTTTGAGCTCTTTGGCAAGAGGTTCTCCACGTCGGAGCATTGGATCATGTGGCAGAAGGCGCGCGTAATGGGTGACTTCGCGTCGGCGGAGGTGGTTCTCAAGGCGAATGACCCCAAGCTTGCGAAGGTGCTTGGCAGAAAGGTGAGCCCCTACGACGAGTATCTCTGGCGAGACGTGCGCGAGCAGCTCGCCTATGTTGGCATCCGCGAGAAGTTCCTGCAGAACCCTGACATCGCCCGCGAATTGCTTGTCACGGGGAATGCCGTGCTCGCGGAGGCCTCGCCCGTGGATCGCATTTGGGGCGTCGGCATTGCGGAAGACGATCCGGGTTTCGCGGACATGACGGGTTGGAAGGGCGAGAACCTCCAGGGTCGCATCTGCATGCGGGTGCGTGCGGATCTGAGGCTGCTTATGCCAGGAGGTGCATCGCTCTTCACCGCACAGACGACCGAAGATGATCTCAAGGCAGTACTTGCGTCATCTATCGGCGACATGTCGCTTCTCTCGCTCGCACGAAATCCGATGACGAGGCCCTATGCCCTGTGCTATGCGCGCATTGCGGGACACGCTCTCCACACCCATTTCAGCGATGTCCACAACTATCTGATGCACTACGGTAGGGCATCGCTCGCTACAATCGGGGAAGCAGTTCGGGCGAAGAAGAGCCTCCACTTCTCGGAACCGGGCTGGCACGAGCTCCTCGCCCAGCTATCGTTCCTCCGACGCGTCGGCATGCTGTAGCGAGCGGGGTTGAGAACGGGAAACAAATTACGAAAGGATACGACATGAGCACGATTTACCTTGCAGGTGGATGCTTTTGGGGTGTGCAGAAGTACTGTGACCAATTCGAGGGTGTTGTGAGCACCGAGGTCGGCTACGCCAACGGCCCAGATGCGGCCCCGAGCTACGATGACGTTTGCGGCAGCAGCGGACATGCCGAGACCGTGCGGATTGACTATGACCCGCAACGAATCTCGCTGGTCAAGCTGCTGGAATACTATTTCATGGTGATTGACCCGCTCTCGGTCAACCGTCAGGGCAACGATCACGGCATCCAATACCGCACTGGCATCTATTACACGGACGAAGACCAGCTCCCAGAGATAGAGGCTGCGTGCGATGCGGAGGAGGAAAAGCTCGGTACGCCCCTCGTGGTCGAGGTGGAGCCGCTAAAGAACTTCTTCTCCGCCGAGGAATACCATCAAAAGTACTTGGAGAAGAACCCTGGTGGTTATTGTCACAT
The DNA here is from genome assembly GCA_902766445.1 of uncultured Coriobacteriaceae bacterium. GTDB lineage: Bacteria > Actinomycetota > Coriobacteriia > Coriobacteriales > Atopobiaceae > RUG440. The sequence goes on along the minus strand of CACXDP010000365.1, from coordinate 4,545 downwards.
TCCCACGAAGTACTTCAAGCTTGCACAGTCGTCGAAGGGGGAGTGACGCGGAGCCCCGGGACTGCCTTGGCGTGCTGTCGCCGAGTTGTGAGGGAACGTGCCAACACCTTTCGGCTTTTCCATACGCGACAAGGTGCCCGTCACCTTGTCGCGTGGTCTACCCTATGTAAGAACCGCTGTACTTGACATACGCGGTGCTATCCAAACCGCTCTGAACACTTGGCAGTGAGGCATTCGCCTCGTTCTCGCTGGCATACGTGCCGATGGTCACCACGTACCACGGCTCGTCGTTGAGGTTGGCCCACATGGTGGTTTGTGTGACGTAGGCATCATATCCACTCGACCGAACTTCGCGAACGTATTCCGCACACTCCTCGTACTCTTTTGATGCTAGAGTCCATATGCCCCAGTAGTCGGAGGTGCGGTTAAGCCATTCGTCGCTCTGAGCGCTCATGGAAGTGCTCGTCTGCGGTTCTGGCTCCGGGTCTGCCTGCTGGTATCGCTGCTGGTCCGAGCGGGTATCCGGCTGCGAATCCGTCCTCTGGTATTGCTGTTGGTCCGAGAGTGTATCCGGCTCCGGGTCCTTCCGCGAGTTGGAGACATGAGCCTCATCATCATTCTCATCCTCTGCCTGCTCGGGCTCTTTCTCGATTACGACCGCTGTGGGGGCTGGTGTCGTTGCGTCCTTTGAATCACTGTCCGTGGAAGACGCTCCTGGGTCATCAATATGAATTTTACTATTTTGCATAAACAAGTATACCGAGAGCCCTCCGACGGCCAAGGCAAGCGTAACCGTAGCGATTATCACTAGGTTGTTGAATGCTGGCCTGCGTTTTTGCGTGCTTTCGACGATGCGAACCGACCGATTCCCCTCTACAAAGCCATGGTCAATCGTCCGTCCGCCATTAGCCCTTGGTTCACCGCTTTCTGCTTGCTCGTGGCCACCCGCCGGTTTGGCGTAAACCGCAGGCCCATGGCTATGGCTGTCCGTGCTTGTTTCAGACCCACTTTCTACGACAATACCCAGCGCGTTCGAGATTCCCTCGCACATACCATCCGCTACCAGTCGCGATGTGACCTCGCTGTTTTGGCGATTTACCAGCAGGCAATACGTACGCTCTCGTGCTTGGGTCATCATGTTCGCATCGCGTGACCTCGCTGCCTGCGCGAAAGGTCGTAGCACCTCTTGATCGCAGTGATGCGTGAGCATCTCTACCTCTGCTGGTGGGACATCGCTCCCATACTCGTCCAAGAGTATGCCCATGAATCTGCCCGGGTTGTCAAGTACGTTCACCCCGTACTCGTCCAATATGCGTCGCACCTCGACGGGGAATGGGGCGTGGGCATTACCGCCAAACTCGTTACCGTCAACTTGCATGACATACTCCCAACAAAGAGCCGAAGCGTCATTCTAACACTAGAATTATAGGGCGCATGGGGCGTATTTACGCGGGAGGCGGACATTAGTCAATAACGATACGCTCACCGAGTCAGGTACGCAAAGATGCCCTCGATTATCTCGGGAGAATTGTAGCCATTGCCGTCTTCGCCCTCCATGCCGTAGGTCAGTGCGAGGGAGAAGTTGTCTGCCATGCACTCCTCGGGGTCGACGACGTAGCTGGTGTTCGTTCCGAAGACATCGTCGAAGTTGGCTGCCTGTTCGGGAGTGTAGTAGGTGTCCGTGCCATCGACGGGCACCAAGGCGGTTGTGTTGCAGTCGAAGAACGTGTCGCCCTTCTTCTCGAAATGGCGTGTTGTCACGAAGTCGCAGAAGCACTCTACGTCCTTCCCGTCGATGGAAAAGATTGCCGAGGAGTCATGGTGCTCGACGTCAGGGTTGCTGATGTGGTACTCCATCACACTCGGTGGCAGCGTGTAATCCGCATCGTGTACGGTGAAGTTGATGAGTTCGTACATGCTGGCCCTGAAGTCTGGGTTGGACCTAGTCAGGCAGTGGAAGATTTCGTGCCAGAGGAACTCCGTCAGGTAAGCCTCGGTCTCAATACCCTCGCCCGCAGAGATGAAAGCGTCGAGCATGTTCGACTCCGCAAAGATCGTTGTCCCGTGCGTGTAGCCGGAAGCGCCGCTTTCCTCGGCCATGGTGGTCTTGACGAATGTGATTTCGTCGAGCGGTGGGAGGGCGTATCCGTGGTCAGTGAGCGAGTTCGTCATCTCTGCGAGGCAGCCGTCGATCAACGCCTTCTCCTCGTCAGTGAAGTCGAGGACCTGTTTGGCGGCGAACGCCTTGAGCTCGTCGAGCGTGGCACCTTTCTTTTGCATCCGGAAGTCAAGGTCGTTCTGGCTAAAGCCAGCGTAGTAGTTATCGTTCGAGAGCATTAGCCCCGTGCCCTCGGATGCCGATGCGTAGCGATGTGCTATGCTCGCTTGCTCCGTGGCAACGCCGGTCGAACTCTGCATGTTATCAGTCGGGCTTTCAGGAGCTGACGCGCAGCCGCTCAAGAAAAGCGCCATGGCGATTGCGACGCAAGCCAGAATCCTCTTCATGTTACGCTCCTCGTTCGTACATGGTCTAAGCTATATTGTGAGCGATTGTATCACTGCCCAAGGGGGTACCCCCCCCCCAGGCCGTCCGAAAACTAGATTCCGGCTGGTAACAGCACCCGTCGCCGAAATACGGCCGCAGGATGCCAAGCCGGCCCAAATGTGCCAAGGATGCGCCGCGGCCAAGAAGGGGTATGGGAGGCGGCCCCTCCCATGATCCCCATCAGCCCCTCGAACCCCAGCAGGTTCGCGGCGCGCGTCAGGTTGTAGCCCAGGCACATGAGCGAGAACTCCGCCTCGACCTTCTCCAGGCCGCGCAGGAGGAAGTGGTCGCAGCCCATGGCGCGCTTCATGGTGCCGAAGGGATGCTCGGATATCCCCATGCGCAGCGTCGTCTTGGAGAGGTCCGGCACGAGCGTGAGGACGACGACCTTCGCGGTCTCGTAGTGGTACCTCCCCTTGGCGACGCCCGACCTGTCCGGCTTCGTCCCCGCGGCCTCGTGCCAGGGGCGGCACGGCTTCTCCAGCTGGTCCTTCGTGAAGTCGACCTCCTTCCACTCCTGCCTGCCCCTGAAGCACCTGTCGCGGTGCGGGCACCTCCTGCACGCCGTCTTGTTCGCGTAGCGTATGGCGCCCGACCTCTTGACCGACTTCTGGCGCAGGGTCTCCCCGGCCGGGCACACGACCAGATTGCGGGCCGGGTCGCGCACGAAGTAGCCCTCCCTCGCGCGCCCCGCCATCTCCCCGGGCGTGCCGTAGGGCTCGCCGGGGTCCGGCTCCTCGTCCACCACCCTGCGCCGCACCTCCCTGACCTCGGCCTTCGTCACCGACCCGGCGTAGGCGTCGGGCACCACGCCCGCATGCAGGCAGCGGGAGATCTCGGAGGGGTCCTCCGACGCGGGGTCGGCGCCATCCGCCGGCTCGTGCGCCAGCTCTATCTCGTACGCGTCGACGCCGTCGTCAGCGATCACGTGCGGCAGGACGCCGGCCTCCAGGCACGCCGCCATGTCGGCCACGCTCTGGTAGCCCTTGTCGGCCGTGACCTCCACGACCCCGTCGGTCTCCTCGGCCACCCGCCCCATCGTCGGCAGCAGCTGGCCGTGGTCGGTGGGCGCGTTGGTCACCTCGAAGTCGCGTATGAGGTGCGTCTCGGAGTCGACGGCGGTCTGCGGGTTGTATGCCACCTGGAAGCCGTTCTTGCTCTTCATGAGGCGGGCGTCGGCGTCGGTGAGCGAGAGCTGCGAGAGGCCCTCGCGCTCCATCAGCTCCCGGTAGCCGCGGTAGCGCGCGAGCCTCTCCTCGGCCTCGGCGAGCTTGGCCTCAACCACCTCGCGCGTGAGCAGGTCGTCCTCGCCCGGCTCCTCCATGGAGTCGATCGCGTCGAGCCTCCTCAGGTACTCCTCCACGTGGCCGTCCAGCCACGCGATGCGGTCGTCGAGCTTGTGGGTGGTGAAGTTGTTGGACTTGGAGTTGCTCGCGAGGAGCTTCGAGCCGTCCACCGAGCAGAACCCCCAGCTCACGGCGCCGGAGATCCGCCGGTTGAGCTCGTGGAAGACCTCCTTGATCGAGGCGGCGTGGTCCTTGCGGAAGTCGGACACCGTCCTGAAGTCGGGCTCGACGCCCGAGACCAGCCACATGGCCTCGACGTTCTCGCGGCACGCCGCCGCGAGCCTCCTGGACGACCTCACGCCCCTGCGGTAGCCCCACACGTAGAGCTTGAGCATGGAGCGCGGGTCGTAGGCGGGCCTGCCCTCCGCCGCGGGTGGCGCGAAGCCCAGCGCGCCCAGGTCCAGCGAGTCCACGAACGCGTCGACGAGCCTGGCATGGCTGTCCGCGGCGACCATGTCCCCCAGCGAGACTATCCTCGCCTGGTTCCTGTCGATGCCTTGCACGTAACCCATACGCTAGCCTATCTACCTGCTCTTATGTTGGTTACATTATATCACATCTATTACTGTCACACTCATGTGGTACGATGCGGAAGGCAACTCGGGGGCATCACGCCCCCGAGTCAGGAGAGGTTAGTTTTCGGACAGGCTGCCC
>CACXDP010000364.1 GCA_902766445.1 uncultured Coriobacteriaceae bacterium | reverse complement strand
CTCCTCGGGTAACATTTTTCAGAATAGATGATTATTATAGGGTGTTGGGAGCTACTGAGGTGGAGTAGGTATGGATGGGAAACGTCATATGGGAAAGGTGCTCGCCGTCATCGGGGCATCCGAGATGCAAGACCCGCTCATTCGCCGGGCGCGCGATCTAGGCTGCACGGTGCATGCGTTTGCGTGGAAGTGCGGTGATGTGGGAGAGCGAACGGCGGACGTGTTTCATCCGGTGAGTACTGCCGAGCGTGAGGAAGTGCTGCGTATCTGCCGCATGGTTGGCGTAGATGGTGTGTGCACGATTGGCTCCGACTTCAACAACATAACGGCTACGTGGGTGGCGAACCGATTGGGTTTGGCGGCAAACACGGACGAGTGCGTACGGCTTTCTACTGACAAGCATGCCATGCGCGAGGCTTTTGCGGCTGCCGGTGACCCCTCTCCGAGGAGCATAGCGGTATGTGAGACTGATGACGTAGATGCACTTCTCGCCAGTGTTGTGTATCCCGCCATCGTTAAGCCGTCTGATAGATCAGGTAGTCGTGGCATCACGGGGCTGGAGGACTCTTCGGGCTTGCATACGGCACTTGCAGTGGCTTGGAATGAGTCGTTCAATGGTGTCGCCCTTGTCGAAGAGTTTTTGGAGGGGGACGAGTTCAGCATCGAGTGCTTCTCTTGGCAGGGTATCCACCATATCCTGCAGATTACCCGAAAGTACACCACGGGTGCTCCGCACTTTATTGAGATGGCACATTTGGAGCCGCCTCTGCTTGACCCTGTCCTAATCAATCGCATAGAAGCCGTGGTCCGGCACGCTCTTTGCACGCTCGAGGTGTGGCAGGGGGCTTCGCATGCAGAGGTCAAGGTCAATGCATCAGGCGAGCCGTGGATAGTGGAGATTGGGAGCCGTATGGGGGGCGACTTCATTGGAAGCTCGCTCATACCGCTCTCGACAGGCATCGATTACGTCGGGGCGGTGATTGATGCGGCGTTTGGCGTTGAGCCGGACCTCGAAGCCCATGCGCTTCCCCGCGCGACGGCAGTGCGATTCGTCCTCTCTCCAGACGATGCCGTGGTACTTGACCATCTGCGATCTGAGCGCCCAGAGTTCGTGGTGGCAGGGCATTGGCAGCATCGGGGAAGCAGTGAGATCAAAGACAGCTCCAATCGATTCGGCTGGTGTGTGATGGCTGCTGATTCAGCCGAGGAGTTGTTGCCTTGGCTTCCGACGAGCGACTAAACACATCGAGTAACTATAGGAGGCGTTATCGTCGTGACACTGGAACAGCTTTTTGCGGAACTTCATAGCGAGCTAATCCCCTATTACCGCTCATGGACTCATGATGCGCCCATGGTCGTGAGCCGAGCCCGTGACAACGAACTCCGGCGCATGTCATCACTTCTCTATCGTGCATGTCTGCACTATGTCAAATGCTATAGGGACTATCTTGGCCTAATCTCATATGACGACAAGATTCTCGAGCTGCTTGAGTATGCGGAGCGATATCCTTACCGCGCGGGAACCTGGCGCCCCGACTACCTCATTCTCGAGAACGGTGGGCTGAAGTTCTGCGAGATCACATCGCGCTTTTTCGCCAACGGCTACTTCTTGTCATATTTCATGGAGTGTACGGGGGAGGCATTTGCGCGGGAGGCGGGCATCACGGACAGGCTTTCCTACTTCGAGGAGATGCTTGCCTATTTCGCCGACATGCCGCAGGGCAGGAGGCGACTGTCCGTCATAAAGAGCGCTGACAAATCTGATTCAATCAAGCTCTACGTCCCCTTCTATAGGGCCTTGGGAATGCAACCTTTGATTTTCGAGGCGGACGAGGTGGAAAAAAACCTACGCGGGATGGAAGGGAGCATGGTCGTCAGCGCGCTCAATCAACAGTATTTGTTGTCATATTCAATGCAGACCCTGAAAACGCTGTGCGACTATAGGATGACCAATGATTTCCGAACCATCTTTCTTCTTCACGATAAGCGTTTCTTCCGACTGATCTTTGAGGATTCATTCACGTGCGCAGTGTTTGATGAGGAAGAAACTGCTTTTCTTCGCGAACACGTGGTGGAAACGTACCTGTGGGGGGAAGAAGAGGCCTGGGAGAAAGCAAGGAAAGACAAAGACGGCTTCATTGTCAAGCATCACTGCCTCGGAAAGAGCGAAAAGGTGTATGCGGGATGTCTCACGCGGCCTGATGAGTGGGAGCAACTGTTTGCTACGGGACAGACCCGCCATATGATACTGCAGCCGTTTATGCGGCAGAGGATTTGCACTACCAGCTGGCAGGGGCAATTGCTTGACGACTATGTGGCTGGAACGGTACTCACGATCGATGACCGGTACTTCGGAACCGGGCTCTTCCGCACTTCAACAAGACCTGTCATCAACCAGACGGATGCTCACAAGATTGCGCAACTCGTGACGGATGAGGCAGAGAGGCTCGATAGATACTATGTCTTGTAAAAAGGCAGCCAGTAGTTCACTGGCTGCCTTCTCAGGCTGTTTTCGATTCTCGGAATGAGGGGGTTTAGCTCCAAAGGCGCGACTGATAGCCTAGGCACTGGAAGCCGTTCTCATTGGTGATCGGAATGAGGGAAGCCGAGATATTCAGCTGTTTTCTCACCCAATAGCAGATGCTGGTGGACATCCCAATCGTGTCCGTGTATTCCATCATCTTCTTGATGTTGTCAATGCTGAGGGCTCGGTCAGGGGCCGTTCTTCCTCGCTGCTTGCGGTGATCGGCGTTGGACGGCATGATGTAGTCAGCGTAGAGCGAGCGTTCGAGGTCTTTGTCGAAGTAGCCGAGAAGTTGGCCGAGCATCGCGAGATTCTCCATGCACGCCGTTAGGAATTCGGGTTTGTAGTTGATGATGCCCGAATCGTGAAGCATGTCAAAGAATTCCTTGATGCGATCCGGCGTGAGGTACGGCGTGATGGTGGGTTGCACCAGGGCCGAGTTCGCAAGAATGCCATTCTCCTGACAGAGGCGGACGGCGGCGAGGCGCTCTTCGATTGGCGCGGCGTATGGCTCGATGATGTCGCGGAACTCCTTGGGCATGATTGACACGCTCGTGTTGTATTGCATCTTGCCCTTAAGTTGCTTGAAGAGATCGATGATCGTCTCGCCCTCGTACTCGCACAAAAGATGCTTGATCCCAGCCTTAGACGCGATGAAGAGACGCGCGTTGGAATCGGGGAACTCCTCAAAATGCCTGATGAACTCCTTCAGGACTCTGTGCGCGATGCCCGTCTGCAGGGTAGGCTCCTGGAGACCTTCCGTCTTCGGCGAGTAGTAATAGTAGTGATTCCAGTTCTTTCCACGACTGAGCTCGGTGATTGCCGCTTCGATCTCTCTCTTGCGCTTCGGCTCAGCTTCGATCGCGTGCGCGAGATCCTGGAGCAGGCTATCCCTTCTTTTGATGTCCTCTGCTGTTATCTCTGCAGTTGGTGTCCCGTTCATCTCCCTGAGGAGCTTTCGGACGTAAAGATGATAGTTTCCGTGAGCTACAAGGGGTTGTTCGTGAACGCCGTCGGTTACGAGGCAGTACAGGCATCCGACATTGCAGCCTTTGACGGGGTTGAGCTCAAAGGTGAGCGTCGGGCATCGCCCCGTATAGTTATGAATCTCAGTTTCAACGGTATCTGGATCGATCTCGTCAATCGTAAGACGGGGGACCGGGATGACGGTACGGCTCTTCATTCTTTGCATGAATACGAGAGACCCGCGCTCAAGACCCGCAAGCGTTTCGTCAGAGGGATTCACATCTACGCCAAGCGCATCAAGGTATTCACGATTCACTATCTTCGGCTCAAAACCCGGAAGCGTGTATATATCGGTGTCATGTTGATAATAACTTTCGAATTGCAGAATCTCTTCCATAAAACCACCTTAAAATCGCCCATATAAGCTCAGAGCATTTTAGCAGTTTGTAATTCCTATTTTTGGCAGATTGAGTTTTGATTATGACGATTAGTCTCTCTATAGCAAAACGCGGCATAGGTGAGTCGCAATACTACATCGCATTAATAGTTCACAGACGAGGCCATTCCTTTCGTGAATATTAATGAGCCGTATTTACGTCATGGCAGTACAATAAAGCGAGCTGTCAACTATGGAAAGGAGATAACCCATGAAAGACGTCGTAGCGCAGCTTAGGTTGAACGCCGCTGAGCATGCTGACAAGCCAGCGCTCGTATACCACGACCAAGTCTTGACGTATGCCCAGTTGAATGACCAGTCTGCGCGCATCGCGACGGCACTTGTCGCTCGTGGAGCCAAGCCAGAGAAGGTATACCCGATTCTCTTGGAGCGCAGCCCCACCTATGTCGTGGCGCTTTTGG
>CACXDP010000363.1 GCA_902766445.1 uncultured Coriobacteriaceae bacterium | reverse complement strand
TTGCGGATTCTTGAATCCGCAAGATATTGCGGCTAAACTTGCGCCGCAAGATATTGCGGGAGTTGAGCTGGGCGTGTCGCAGACAATAGAGATATCGAGAATGGCTGGGATGTACGCGAGAAAACGTCGTTTGGAACTTGGCCTCACACAACGAGAGGTGGCAGAGCGTGCCGGTGTCTCAGAGCGCACCGTCTACTCTTTTGAGCTTGGTGAGCGACCGGGAATTCAGTTCGACAAGGTCCTCGCCATCTATTCGGCGATCGGGCTCACGCTCGCGGTGGAGACGGTGGATCCTGCAGGTGCTGACAGGCCACGGTCGGCAGCGGAAATTGCCGAGGACTTCCTTGCACATTTGGGGTGAGGCGAACATGGCGAGAATTGAGCTCTACGCAATCATAGGGGGTAGGCCAGCGGGCATCCTGAGCCAGGGCGAGTCCGGTGGCGATAACCTTTCGCTACGCCCAAAACTATCAGGGTATACCCTTCTCCCTTTCCATGCCTATCCAAAACCGGCCCTATCCTCAGTCTGTCGTCAGACCCTATCTGTTTGGCCTTCTACCCGACAGTGAGGAACAGCGCAAGGCTATAGCTCGCTCTTATGACGGGAGGCCATACAATCCCGTCACCATACTCGAACACATTGGCCTGGACTGTCCCGGTGCCATACAGTTTTGCCCTGCAAACTACGACGTCCTCGTTGACGCGATATCCGCTTCTGGGGAGTACGTGCCACTCGACGACCACGACGTGTCGTGCAGGATGAAAGCTCTTGCCGACGACCGTGGTGACTCTTGGCACGCTGGTGGCGAGCATTGGTCACTTGGCGGCACGCAAGGCAAGTTCGCGCTTGCGTGGCATGGTGGGCGATGGTGCTCTTGCCAGGGGTCTGCCGCTACGACTCATATATTCAAGAACGGGGTGGCGGGCTACAGACTGCAAGCCTTGAACGAGTACGTGTGCATGAAGCTGGCCGTACGATGCCGGTTGCGCACAGCTGAGGTTGACTACAGACTCTTCGAGGACGAGCCGGCGTTGGTTGTGAGGCGATTTGATCGCGTGGAAGAAGACGTCAAGACCATCCGACTCCATCATGGGGACCTGTGCCAGTCGCTCTCGGTGATGCCTGACATGAAATACACTTCGGATGGCGGGCCTTCCACCTACGACGTGTTAAGACTGCTGTCGGCCACGGGAGCGCAAGCGCATGCCAACCTGAGGGTTTTCACCTCCTATATCTTCTTCAACAGCCTGATTGGCGCGCCTGATGCGCATGCGAAGAACTACTCGCTGGTCTTAAGCGAAGGCGAGATGCGCGACAGCCTCGTCTACGATGCAGGCGATGCTGGCAAGAGTCGCTTTGTGCAGGAAGGTCGCCTGAACATGCATGCGGTGCTGGAGGGCTTTCGCGTGACGTGGGAGGAGGTTTTTGGTCCACTCAACAAAGAGGGCAGTTTCGACGAATTCGACGGGCGCAGGCAGTTCCTGCTCTATCTCAAGCCCATCATTAACGGTACGGGCAACTGCTACATCGAGGCGCAAACGCGCGACCAGACCCGCACCGATGTCATTGTCGACTATGCCGGAGAGCAGTTTGTTGTGGAGCTCAAGATCTGGCGGGGGCCGAGGTACAACGAAGAAGGTGAGGCGCAACTCAGGGGCTATCTCGAGCATTTTGGACTCGATGTCGGCTATATGCTCTCCTTCAACTTCAACAAGCGCAAGGAGCCGGGCTTCAAACGCGTGAATGTGGGGAACAAGGTCCTGTGGGAGGAGGTGCTTTAGCAAAGCGGGGGACAATGTCAAAGCTCCACAACCGATAAGTCTAAGATTGTTCGTACTATCCTTCACTTCGTTTGGCCCCTTTGGGCCCACTCGTTGGTGTCATACCGAGTAATGTTCGCAAGGACTACATCGCCCGACGCTAACAACGACGTCACATCCACGCCGAGGGATGCGAGCCTGCCATCAATGGCGATTGCCTATGGGTCACGGGCGATGGCTGTGGCCGAGCAGCCACAGCGACCGTAGTCCTGCTGCGCTTGCATTGCTCGTGAAGCGGGCCCGATGGGGTTGACCGTAGACGTCACGGCTATTTTCGTGATTCCATACATGGATTGTCTGCTTGAGCGAGATGCGATGAAGTTGTCGATGGTGAGGACTGGAGCGTCTTCGGATGCCAGTCGAAACGAGCGGCCTTTCCGGTAATTACCATCTATTACCTGCGGTTATAGGTTAACTTCCTGCATTGTGTCCCGCTAACTTACCGGTATCGTATACGCACAGGTTAGCTATGCGTACAACAATCGAAGAGTGACTGTGCCCATGCGACCAGCAATAACCATTGCGCAATCCAAAAGTCGGCACACAATTCCCGCCTATCAAGCCCTGCTTGCTTTCTGGGGTAGAATAAGTTTAGAAGTCATGCTGTGGCCTCTGGCCAGCGTCGCGATTTTGGCTTGGCAGCGTTACGGACATGAGGTTGATACCCCGCTAGGGTTGCCTTGGTTTCGTGTGAGTGGATTGCGTTCGGGCGGCTGTGAGGCCATGCTAATGGGTCGAGGGGAATGCTTGCTCGGGTGGCCTGAGGGAGGTATGGTGCGAGAGTTTACCATCACGGGGATGTGTGTTCCGGGCGAACACTATATGGTAGATGTATCAGACCGTGTTGTCCAAATGCGGTTGATGGTAGAGCGAGGCAAGTATTATTGCGTTAATCGCCCTCGCCAATATGGAAAGACGACCACACTCGCCGCTCTCGAAACTGCGCTGTGCGATGATTATTCAGTGGCAAGCCTTGACTTCCAAGGACTCTCCCAGGTTGGCTACACCATAGAGGCGGCATTCGTGAGAGTATTTTGCCGCCGTGTCCTGAGGACCTGCCGTGAGATTCCTGCGTCGGTTGCCAAACAAATGCGTGTGCTCGCGTTCGACCGTGGGACAGAGTGGGTTTTGGACGATCTCTTCGACGTGATCTCCGATTGGTGCTCGCAAAGCAAGAAGCCAGTCGTGCTCATTATCGACGAAGTTGATGGAGTGACGAACAACCAGGCTTTCCTTGACTTCCTCGCGCTGCTGCGCCAACACTACCTGCAGAGACAAAGATACCCCTCTTGGCCAACTTTCCAGTCCGTGGTGCTAGCCGGCGTCACCGACGTGAGACACCTTAAGGCGAAGATCCGCCCTGACGATCAGATCAGCCCCAATAGTCCTTGGAACATTGCCGCCGACTTCGACGTTAACATGTCATTCTCGGAGGCGGACGTACAGGGCATGCTGGGCGAGTACGAGGCCGACCATGCGACTGGTATGGATGTCGTCTCCGTCGCGGACGAGATCATCGAGTGGACCGGCGGCTACCCCTTCCTCGTGAGCTGCGTGTGCCAGATCATGGACGTGCGAGATCTCACGTGGGAGCGTGAGGGGGTCAGGCGGGCCGTAGTGCTTCTGCTCCAAGACGACGACGTGAGCCTTTTCGGGTCCCTGACGGGGCAGCTCGAGCGTCATCCGGACCTGAAAGAGCGCCTGCGAGGTGTGCTGATGCGTGGAGAGGAGATAGATTACTCGCCGTACGATGAGATGCAGAAGAAGCTTCGGATGTACGGTTTTGCCAAGCGCCAGAACGGTAAGCTCGTCGTTGCTAACCGAGTCTTCGAGACGCTGTTGTGCGATTATCTTTTGGCCGAGGAGAAGTCAGGGCCCATGCGCTCGGCGGCGATGCTCTCTCGTAACCGTTTCGTGGTCGATGGCCGACTCGAAATGCGAGCCGTACTCGAAGGATTCAGGCGCACCTGGCATGAGATCTTCGGGCCATTGAGGGACGGGCCACGCTTCGACGAATTCGATGGACGCAAGCAGTTCCTGCTTTATCTCAAGCCCATTATCAACGGTACGGGCAACTACTACATCGAGGCGCAAACGCGCGACCAGACTCGCACCGATGTCATTGTTGACTATGCTGGCATTCAGTACGTCGTGGAGCTGAAAATCTGGCGGGGGCCGCGGTACAACGAAGAGAGCGAAGAGCAGCTCAGGGGCTACCTCGATCACTTTGGTCTTTCCGTTGGCTACATGTTGTCCTTCAACTTCAACAAGAAAAAGGAGCCGGGACTCAAACGCGTGAATGTAGACGGCAGGGTTCTGTGGGAGGAAACGATATAGAATACCGTCCCTGCTCTCTTTTTTATGTGCGTACAGTGGTGGCGACATGCGCTGTCTATGTGCTCATAGCAGGTGCTGTGCTTCTCGTTGGCTTTCTGGTCCCATGCTCACCATATCGTCCTTACCAAGCACGAAGAGTATGAGGCTCCGGTGCGATGGAATACCATAGCGGGGTCGTCGAT
>CACXDP010000362.1 GCA_902766445.1 uncultured Coriobacteriaceae bacterium | reverse complement strand
TGATCGCTCGGTCGCCTTTGGCGTTCAGCGTTTGTTTGTCTTATCATTAACTGTATATAATGGCGCCTTGAGGGCGCAGTAAGACCATGTGTGCTATTCACGACTGTGGGGGAGACGTTTCATGGCAGAGATGATGGCAAGCGAGTTCGTTTCGAAAGCGCTCAACGACAAGGCCTTCTTGGTGGAGGTTTGCAAAAGCATTCCTGAGGAGTTACTCAAAAAAGAACGTAGTGAAGAAAGATTTGATTTTGGACGTGCGGTGGGCGAGTGTCTCTATGGAGCCTCCCGAGTGATGGGGTTTGGTTTCGACGCGGATGAGTTCGCGACGGAGTGGTGGCGTCAAGTTGGCGTGCTCAAAGGCTCGGAAAAAATGCGCTTTACGGCTCGTTTCATCAGTTCGCTCGCGAGTACGGGCAGGAGAAGAGCGGAATAGAACGTCGAGAGCGTCAAGGTATCCTGCGGCGTTGCTTTAGCAGCCCATGGCGAATGGTAGTATGGGAATGCCGCTGCGGTATATGTCTCGACGAAGTGTCCGTAGCGCATCCAGCATTTCATGTGTCTGCATGCTTGTGTTTACGACATTTGCAGTTTTGAATTTACACGCTGCCGACCACGATACTCGTTTGGCGTCATGCCGTATTCCCTCAGGAAGAGCCGATTGTAGTAGCTCTGTTGTCCGAAGCCACAGGAAGAGGCGATCTCGGCAATGCTTTTCTCGGATGAGCTCAACATCTCGGCGCTCAGACTCAGGCGATAGAGGTTGAGAAACTCGATGGGAGTCTGACTTGCGTACTTCTTAAACACCTGACCGCATTTGCTCTTGCTCACGCTTCCGGCCTCCGCGACGTCTTCAAGGCTCAGTTTCTCCTGATAGTGTCGGTGGATGAAGCCCGCCATCCTACGGAAGAGTACGAGGTCGGCGCTTGGCGGCGTGACGTCTTTTTTCTTTGCGTTCTGGTAGATAGCGAATAGCTGCTGAAATATGAGGTGCGTCATCGCGATGAGCTCGAGCTCGTAGGCGACGGGCTTCATTTCGTTTGCCTCGGCCATATGGTCCATGGTGTGGACGATGTGTGCGGCATCTCGCTTGGCGATTCTCACGTGCGCAAAGGATTCGTCGGTGAGAACGGGGACGAGATATCGCTGGTACACCGCTTTGTAAGGGGCAAAAAGTGAGGGGTCGACGAGCAGGCGCAGAAACATGCAATTGTCCACATCGCAATACATCCTATGGAGCTGTAGCCTGTTGATCGCGCAAACGTCGCCTTCCTCGAGCAGGTGGTCCTCGCCGTTTATCACGCAGTGGGCGGTGCCATCCACGATGCGGATGAGCTCAAACATTCCGTGCCAATGCGTGAGGTCGTGCCGGCTCTCTGCTGAGGCGAACGATTCCAAGGAAAGGACGATGAGCTGGCCTAACGTCTCCTCTGGTGACTCCAAGCCGTTCTCGTGGATTGTATTCATCATTAAAAGACTTTCTACAAACTATATCGTGCAAAAAACTAACTACATTTTACTATACAATCGCATGGCCCTGCGCAATCATACTACTTAGGTTTTGTTCGTCCACTACCCAACCAGAGAAAGGACAAAACATGAGAAGCATTGCCAAGCTCGACCTACAGTACGCGCACCGGTTTTATGGATTCAGAGGGGAGGCACAGTACCTTCACGGGCATACGGGCGTCCTTACGCTAGAAGTGGAGGATACCATCAACGAAGGCGTAAACATGGTCTTCCCGTGCAACGAGATCCAAAAGACCGCTTGGGATGTGCTCCAGAACTTCGACCATGCGCTGGTCCTGCGAGAGGACGACCCGCTGCTTCCGGCCATCCTGAAGGTCTACGAGGAGCAGGGCATTCGCGACGGCGCTCCCACAAACAGACAGCGAGGTCCCGCATTCAAGACCGAGCTAGCCACGGCATACCCAGAATGTCGCCTCGTCGTCACGAAGGAGACCATGACGGTAGAGGGCATGATCAAAATCGTCTACGACCTTCTCAAAGACAAGCTCAACATCGTCAAGATTACCTTCACGAGTGGCATGAACGCGGCGACGGAGGACTTTGAACCCGGCGGAACCAAGGAGCGCTGCCCGCGATGCGGCATCGAGCTGGTAGAAGGTGCGTGCCCCAAGTGCGGATACCCCAAGGTATAGCGTAGCTTACGATAAAGAAC
>CACXDP010000361.1 GCA_902766445.1 uncultured Coriobacteriaceae bacterium | reverse complement strand
TTGAAGAGGTCAATCTGCTGGATGGCGCCAGGTTCGGAGACCAGTGCCGAGGTCTTGTCGGTCATGCATTTTAAGGCCTTCGTCTTCTTTGCCCACTGGTCCGCCACGCTCTTGCGCGGGAACTTCCCCCACTTGGCGTTTTCGGGGCTGTCGGTGTCGCCTTTATATCCCCAACTGGGGAACTTGAGGGTTATCTGCACCATGCCGAAGGGGTTGGCGTAGATGTCGATGGGCAGTTGTGGGGCCCAGAACTTGAGGGCGCCTCCCCCTATGATGGGAACGCTGTCAGGCCAGTTAATGCCCACGCCCGTAGTGCCACCAGCGAGCGTGTTGATGGGACAGAGATCCTGTCCCTCCTTGCCTGCGGGCTCGTCCACCACACCTTGAGAGACGGTCAGCGCCAGCGGCCAACTCCAGGACGTGTCGCCTTGGGTCGCGACGACCTTGAGGCTCCCGTCCACGGGCAGGCAGGCGTCATCGTCCTGTTTGAGGAAGGAGGCCTCGAAGGTGGCATCGACAGGATAGCCATACAGAGGCGTGCTGCCCGCCTCGTCGACCTTCACGCCCATCTCCACCTTTTCGCCCGTGGTAGTATCAACGCTTGCGCGCGGAGTCTCCTCTCCGTCGACCCATAGTTCGACCGCGACGGACCCCTCGTTGGGTATGCCGAGCAAGCTTACGCCCACGGTGTGGTCGATGTCGTTTTTTGGCGTCACGAGAAAGTCGTTCACGTAGTAGAGTCCGTCCCACTCATCAAAAGAAGCAAGGCGAGGATAGGGGGTGCCTTTGCTTTCGTCGAGGGGGTGCGCCGGCACTTGCAGGCCTTCGCCGCCCTGCACCACGATGAGAGCCGTCTCGAATTTGCGCCAGCCGTCCTTCTCCACCGTGACGCTGCCGTTGAAGTGATAGTCATCGAGGTTGTTGACGTCCTCGCCGTCCTGCACCACTGCGAGATTACGGATGTCGAGGTTGACCACGCCGTTATCGTCAGTGGTTCCCGTGGTAATCTGTCCGTTGAAGAGCGAAGTGACAGTGATCGAAGCGCCAGAGACGGGTGGGTAGCTAACGAGGCCGCTATCCAGCTGCTCGGGCTTGGTGATGTCCACCACCATGAAGCCGGTTTCCCATGCCTGCACTACGTCGATGATGACGTACTCGGACTCGAGACCGGCAATCTCCGAGTCGTCGGTGGGGTCCGGGTCGGCGTAGGCTGGCCTCGGAGCCAGTATCACGCCCCCGGCAAGTGCCGGTAGCGACACGAGCGTCCCTGTCACCAACTCAACGAACGACCTGCGCGAAACGTTTGCCATGATTGCCCCCTCATCCCCATGGATGCGGCGTGCATTATGCTCGCATTAGTATATTCGTGTGTATGCTTTCGCATCATAGAAATCACCTGAACGTAACGTTTTACGCGGTTGAATTGGCTGGCGCCCAGCGTCACCAAATGCACATATCATGGCAGGCCGCATCGAGCTGGGCCATCCTCCAGCGACCTATTGCGCCATCGGGTTGGCAGGCCTAAAGCGCATGGGTAAAGCCGCAAACCCGTACGCAAGGATGTGCGTAGTTTCTCGACGCCCCTTACGTCGTCCCAGAGTTTACAGGTTCGTTCGCGAACGCTAAAATCACATTCAATAACGACCTGGTAGTTTATGGCCACAAAAGCGCTGGGTCGACTGTTCTTATGGTGGCGTTAGTTAAGGGAGGTTGATCGTATGAAGACAGCGCAGGAACTCTACGACGAGATCATTGCCAGCGACGAGCTGAAGAAGGCCTTCGCCGAGGCGATGAAGGCAGGCAAGCTCGAGGACTTCCTGAAGGCGCAGGACTGCGATATCGCCGAAGAGGAAATCAAGGAGTTCATCGAGGCGAAGGCGGCCGAGGACGCCCCGATCGATCTCAGCGAGGACGAGCTCAAGCATGTCGCCGGCGGAAGTACCATACACTCCGAGACCTGCTACTGCACCGACAATACCTGCGGTTGCTCGGACACCTGCATCCGCGACTGCTGCTAAGAAGCCGCGCGGATGTTCCGCCGCTTCGTTGAGAGCCAGCTTGCCCGCGTCAGGCAGTGCCCGCAGGCGGGCATGCTCGGGGACAGGGTCTATGAGGGGCTCGAAGACGCCCTGAAACGCATAGTCGAGTTCATAGCCGGCAGCACGACAACGCACATGATCTCCCAGGCGGTGACGGACAACCCGTTCGCCGCCTCTTTTCCCGACCTGATCACCGATGCTGAGCGCGCGCAGGCCCTAGATACGATACGCAGGCAGCTCGACAGTGGGGCCATGACCCTGCCGGAACCGCTTGTCGAATGCCTTGAGCTGCAGCTCGGCTATGCGACGAGCGCCCTTCTCGAGGCGCTGGACCGTCTGGTGGAACATCGCGATGCAATCTGCGACGCGCTGTTGGGAGGAAGGCGTTTCCGGACAATCGACGATATCAAGCTTTCGACTGGCGATACCCACAACCGCGGACGAAGCGTCATGATTTTTACCACCGACGCTGGAAAGCTGGTCTACAAGCCCCACGATCTGCGAGCAGACGAGCTGCTCTACGAATTCGTCGAGCGGTTCTTCGGCGATTTCGTCGGCATCCCGCGCGCCATCGCCTTCGGCGGCCAGTTTGGGGTGTGCGAGTTCGTCGAAAAGCGGCGCGCGGAGGGCGAGGTCGAGGCGGAGCGCTTCTGGTACCACATGGGTGGCCTGGCTGCCTTCGCCAAGCTCTTGGGGAGCACCGACCTTCACTTCCAGAACAT
>CACXDP010000360.1 GCA_902766445.1 uncultured Coriobacteriaceae bacterium | reverse complement strand
GTAAGGCTCGATGCTTTCCGAGGTCGAGTTGAACTCCTCGATGATGTCTTCGCCATCGGCGAACTCGATGGACTCGGTGCCCTGAACCTGGAACGACTCGACTTCTTCGGGTGTGAGTCGCTTGCCATTGACGGTGGCTGTGAACGCATGGCCTTGGTTCGCTGCGATGACGGCGCCAGAGACGGTGACGTAGTTGCCAGGATTTACCGACACGTCATGCGTCTCATGGAGCACCTCTCTAAGCGACGAGCCGATGCGCACTTCCGCCTCCCCGCCGTTCACCGTGATGGGGACCGGTCGGTTGATCCAATACAGGAGACTGCTGAGCAGTATGATGGCGGTGACGATTGAGCCGACAATCACGCCGATGCCAATCTTTCGACGCCTTCGTATAATGCCCTGCACATCGACGTCAGCGCGACTGGGTACGGGACGCGGGTCGCGGCTCCTCTGGCTGTCGAGGTCAAGGGTTCGGCGTGATGCCGCGTCACGTGCGGATTGGGTTGTACGGCTTCGCGGTCGTTGTGCGGCCGTCCCCTCCGGACGCTCGCGATGTGCGCCGCTCAGTGGTGTCGAGATGAGATCGCCGTCGGCGTAGGGGTTCTCGGTGCGGTCTTGTTCCATGTGCTCTCCCTGCGTGTGTCTTTGCCTCTATCATACTATCTGGGGGATGCAATGTTCAAAGCTCTGCGTGAACTTTGTGCCGTTAGTGAGGTTGATGCCACGTCTGCGGCCATCGTTCCTAATGTTTGCGGCGTCCTTCTCGTATGATGCTTATGACGAGGTATACGCCCATGATGAACGCTACCACGTATCCGACGAACCCGAGGATGGGAACGCCAAGAAAGAGCGGTTTGATGCCCGAGTGATAGATGACGGACGAGCCGATGAAGAGTCCCGCAATCACGATACCCATGGTGAGGCGGTCGAACGCGTGCGAAAAATCGGCGATGGGATCATCGGAGCCAGGCACGTCCATGTTGACGCGCAGCTGACCGCGCGTGAGCATATTCATGGCAAGAGATGCCTGTCCGGCTGCCTGGAGTAGACTGTGCGTCGCAAGGCGCGTCTCTCGTGCGAGCGATCCAGCCTCCTTTTTTGCAATCTCAATCGTGTTTGTTTGCGAGCCTATGTGCTTCGCAAGGATGTCTACGATGCTGTCGTTGGCGAGCAGGTCGTCAACGGTGCCCTCGAGGGTGACGAGAGAGCGGGCGAGCATGGTCACGGAGCTGGGAAGCTCGACGTTGTTCCTCCGCGCGAGGGTGATGATGGCGTTGAGGAACTGTGGTAGGTCGAGATCTGCAAGGGAAGCGGTGCCGAAGTCCTCCACCACGCTGTCGAGGTCTGCCAGAAGCTGTGCATGGTCGATTTCGGCTGTATTTGTCGTGGCTGCGAAGCGCAGGAGTCCGCTCTTGAGGCGCGGGGTATCGAGGTCGGCTACGGCAAACATCATGTCGGATATGGCGCTGCGGTCGTGTGCCGAGATTCGCCCCATGATGCCGAGGTCGAGGTAGGCAATCTTTCCCTCGGAGATGACGATGTTGCCGGGATGCGGGTCTGCATGAAAGAAACCATCGTCGAGCATCTGGCTCGCATAGTTGTCGACGAGCTTGACGCCGATTTCATGGAGGTTGTAGCCCGCGCGTTTCAGCTCAGCCGTTTGCGAGATGGGAATGCCCTCGATGTAGTCCATTACGACCACACGCTTGGTACACAGCCCCATGAAAGGTCTGGGACAGGTGACGAAGGCGTACGAGGCATTGTTGTTTCGGAACTCTTCGAGAGAACGTGCCTCCACGAGGAAGTCGGTTTCCTCTCGGAAGGACTGCCACAGCTCCTCCACGACGCTCTTTACGTCGAGGAATTGGTCTTCGCCCATCACGTACGTGGTGCGTTTGGCAATAGAGCGCATGATTGAGATGTCCTGCGACATGATCTGACTTACGCCAGGACGCTGAATCTTGATGGCTACATCCTCGCCGGTGACGAGGCGGGCCTTGTGTACCTGTGCCACCGATGCGGAGCCCAACGGCACGTCATCGATGGCGTCAAAGATTTTTTCCAGTGGAATGGCGTACTCGGCACGCAGCGTTTGTAGCATGACCTCGCGCGACATGGGCTCGACTTCGGTGCGCAGCTTACTTAGCTCCCGGCAAAACGACTCCGGAAGAATCTCAGAGCGCATTGAAAGAATCTGCCCTGCCTTGACAAAGGTCGGTCCTAACTCCTCGAGCATTCGCCGGAGCGTCGTGGGCGTGAGACCGCGAAGGATATCGTACTTCCGCACTATGGAGAGTATCTCCATGAGACGAGAAGCGCGTGCCCTTCTAGTGAGATTGTAAGCGGCGGACCCGTCAGGTTTTCCGCCCAAGAGCCCAATGGTCTCCTCGTGAGTTGGCTCTTCTCCGATCACGTCCTTATACCACGCGCGCAGACGCTCGGCATCCTCATCGTAGCCGTCGTCTGCGCGCGTCTGCTCCACGCGATTGCTTGTGTCCTGCGTAGCCGACACGCTTTGCACTTACGCTTCCGCGTCCTCGGTGTCGCTCTCGTCCGCCTCTTCGGTCTCCTCGACCTCAGCGTCGACGGTCG
>CACXDP010000359.1 GCA_902766445.1 uncultured Coriobacteriaceae bacterium | reverse complement strand
ATGAACCGTGCTAAGTGACGGATGGACGATTCGGCTGAGTAGACTATCGCCAACGCCGGTGATTTGCACGTCCTCGGGCACGCGTCTGCCAAACTCACGCATGCACATCATGGCGCCAAAGGCAATGGTATCGGTGGCACATACGATGGTGTCGACATCGGGCACCCTCGTCAGTATCTCCTCAGCACCAAAGAAGCCCGAATCGGCATCAAAACCCACGACAAGCTGTGCTTCGGGACGAACCTCGATGCCGGCAGTGTCGCAGGCGTCGAGAAATCCCTGGTGGCGAAGACGTCCGACGGCAACATCCTCCTCGAGTACGCCGAGGTAGGCGGGGGTGTGAGCCTGGGGGAGGACGAGCGAGGTCATATCCCGTACGGCGCCGTAGTCATCGTGGTACACGCAGGAACAGCCCTCGACCTTTTGGCCGATTACGACCATGGGTATACTCACGTTTTCGAAGATGTGCCGGTGCTCGTCAGTAAGCACGGTTGCCATGAGGATAATCCCGTCCACATGGTGCCTGCCACAGAAGATGTTGAGATAATCGATTTCGAGGCTTGCGTCATTATTCGTATTTGCCAGCACCATGTGGTAGCGGTTCGCCGCGAGCGTGTCGGTGATACCCGCCACCATGCGGCTTACCGACTGAGAGTTGATCTTTGGGATGATGACGCCGATGAGATGCGTCTTGCCGGTACGCAGGTGCTGAGCGTTCTGGGAGGGGACGTAACCTGTCTCCTCAATGATGCGCTGTATGAGCCTGCGCTTCTCTTGCGATACGTAACCGTCGTTAAGATATCGAGATACCGTCGCACGTGAAACCCCTGCGCGACGGGCGATCTCGTTTATGTCCATGGGGCTCCTCGTAGTATGCGTCTGCTTTTGTTTTGCCTTATCGCTACGAATTATCAGTGTGGTACCGATATCAGAAGAAGCAGTGACACGAAAAGCTGGCGCAAAATCCACGAAAACGTTACTTTTGACTTCCTCACCAGTGAACGACTACTGGATCGCCCACCTTGACGTTGAAGTAGAGTTGCTCGGCAGCATCGTAGGGAAGGTTCACGCATCCGTGACTGCCATCGTAGAGATATTCCTCCCCGCCGAAGGTGGAGCGCCAGACGGCGTCATGGAAGCCGTATCCTCCCCAGAACGGCATCCAATAGGTGACTTCGTTCTCGTAGTCAGGTTCGCCGTCGCCGTCGCTGTCGAGGCCGATGAGGGTCATGGGCGAGATTCTATCCTCGACATAGAACACGCCGGTGACGGTGTCATTGCCCTCTGCGGGACCTCCCGAGACGCATTCCGACTCCCAAATGAGCTCTCCACTTGCATCGTACATGCGTGCATGCTGCTCCTCGAGATCCACATCGATGTAGCGCTTGCCCCAATCGGCGCCACCTGGATTGTAGATTTCGGCACTGCTTATGCAGGGAATCTCGATTGGTTTGGCAGACTGCTCGTGGATGCGCTCAGCGATGAGGGTTGCAAGCGCTGCGCCATCGATGTTCCATCCGTAGGTGCCATCGTTGATATTAATGGTCTTGCCATCAGGCCTTGTGTAGGTTCGGTATCCACCCACGGAGTCGAGCTCGCTGGAGAGCGTGAATCGTGTGTAGTATGCGATGGCGTCTTCATCGCCAGTGATTGAGAAATCATCTGCTACGGTGAGCCACGAGCGAACGAGTTCATTATCGAGCGTCTTTACGACGTCGCCGCCCATGACGAGCTTGAGCTTGAGATTGGGGAAGTTTTTTACAGCCTTGAGCGCATCCTTGAACTGCGAGTCACTAACGGTGACGTTTGGCTGCACCAACTCGTTATCACCAAGGGCTATGCGCGGGGTTAACCCTTCCATGTTTGTGGCGACTGTAGTTTTCACGCGTTCGGGGTCAAGCTCTGTCCCCAATTCCTCGGGTACTGCTTGGAATGAGTCTGTGTCCGCATCGTAGTATATGGTGGCGTCTGTAGTGGGGGTGGAGTTGGCATTGGCTTTCTGGATGGTCGCAGAGAGAGCCGTGCTGAGCTTGTTCTCGTCGAGAGATACGCCTTCATTGACGATATAGTTCTGCTGGAGGAAGGCTGCTACCGGCCAAGCCCATGCGGGCACCTGAGAGGTCGCCGCCTCGAGGTATGTTGGGGCGTCGAGCGAAAGCCCCACATCGCTGCCGGCAACCGCGAGGTCGATGCCGTCTCCGACGACTTGTGCGGTGTAGCCCTGCGTTTGCGAGGAGATGAGTTCCTCGAATGCGTCCCGTGACATCATCGAAACGTCGTTGCCGTTCACGGTGGTGTGCGGCAGGAAATGCGAGGAGAAGAACGCAAATCCTGCTGCGTAGAACAGCGCGAGGATGACTGCGAAGACGATGGCTACTATGCGACGGTGAACCCAGAGTTTCTTTCCGGCGCGCACGATTGGCGTACCTTCGTCCGTCGAGACGCCATCCTCATCCTCGCCGATGGGCATGTTGTTGGAGTCGTCGTCCTTCGGGGGATTCTTCTCTGTCTCGTCGGGGGTAGGTGGTTTGGGTTTAGCCTTCCGGAACCTAAAGATGGGCACCCTTCTGCGGCGCTTTTCGTCGCTATTGGTTGGCGTCGAGCTTTCGGGGGCGTCTTCTGGGGAAGGAATTCCCTCGACGGGTTCCTCCTCCGCTTGTTTCGGCGCGTCTGGCTGCGATGTTTCTAGGGCTTGTCTTTCAGCCCCCTTGGTATTGGCTTGAGTGCGCTTTTTCCTCGCGGACGGCACGTGTGCCGGAACGTCGCTCGCAGAATCGACGTCTGTTGGAATTTTCTCCACATCGTGGGCTGTTTGTGCACCGGGCTTCTCCTTGGCGCGCGAAACGGGTAGCCCCTTCTGCGTGCTAGAGGCGGGTTGTGCCGGAGCTTCCTGCCTGGAGGTCAGCTGTGCGGGAGCAACCTCCTCGGGGACATCCTCCGAGGAAACACTCTCCTTAGGAGCGTCCTCCTGAGGAGCAGCTACGGTTGGCTCGTCTTGGTTCGCCTCAAGTACCGGAGTATCTGGCGCATGGTCCTCGGCCGTCGAGTCGATAGGTGCCTCGACCTCGGAGGTGGGCATCTTAGGAGTGTCCGCTTCGTGAACGTCCTGAGAAGGCTGTGCCGCGGAGTTGCTACCCCAGAAGGAGCCTGAGGACTTGATAATCTTCTTTGCGCCGTCAGAGTTTGTCTGCATATAGATCCCTGTGCATCGTCATCATGAAAGCACTGCCATGTTACCCGTTTGGCGCGAATCAGTATCGCCGGACGCGGGTCATGGACAAATGCTCCATGTTGTTGTGTGGTTTTGTGTTTGTGGCTACAATGGCTTTTGTCATAGGGGAGCTGACGCACGTCGGCTGAGAGAGGGCCCAGTGCGGTCCTGACCCACGGGAGTTTTTGGTGCGCTGCGCCTGTCTCCCGGTACCTGATCTGGGTAATGCCAGCGGAGGGAGGATGATGAGATTGCCGCTTCATGATGCGCGCAGAGATGTCAGGGACATTGTGGTACCACTTATCACCATAGTGGCGCTGCTCGTGGTGTGGGAGCTTGCGATTCGGAGCGGGCTCGTTCCCAATTTCTTGCTACCGAGTCCTACGCAGGTGGCGGCATCCCTCGTGGAGGATGCGCCTCTGCTCTTTGACCATGCGATATCGACCTTTGGGGAAGCTTTGCTCGGCCTCGCGTTGGGCGTTAGCGTGGGATTCGTGGTTGCTGTCATCATGGATCGCTTCGAGCTCGTGGCACTTGCGCTTAACCCTCTCCTCACGGTGAGCCAGACCATTCCCACCGTGGCCGTTGCCCCGCTGCTCGTCCTGTGGTTCGGTTATGGCATGCTGCCCAAAGTGCTGCTCGTCGCGCTTACGACCTTCTTTCCTATCGCGATTTCGCTCGTCGGTGGTTTCCGTTCCGTAGACCCGGACCTCATCGACCTCATGCGTACGATGCGGGCTAATGAGTGGCAGATATTCTGGCGCGTCAAGCTTCCAACTGCCGCTGAGGAGTTCTTTAGCGGCCTCAGGATCAGTGCCACCTATGCCATTGTCGGCGCGGTGATTGCCGAGTGGCTGGGCGGATTCACGGGGCTGGGAGTCTATATGACGCGCGTGCGCAAGTCCTTTGGCTATGACCGCATGTTTGCGTCTATCGTAGTTATATCCGCTTGTTCGTGCTTACTTATGTATGCGGTGAACCTTTTGGAGCGACTATGCCTGCCGTGGAGGCGGGCGGAAAGGAAGTGATTGGCATGGGACTCTCTCGGAGGGCGTTCGTGAAGGGGTCGGCGGGTGCGCTCGCAAGTAGTGCGCTGGCAGGGATGCTTACGGGCTGCTCGAGTTCTGATGATGACGGCGCGCAGCAGGATGCCGCCGCTAAGAAGCTCACACTTTGTCTTGACTACACGCCAAACACCAACCACACAGGTATCTACGTGGCACAGACGAAGGGCTACTTCGCTGACGAGGGTATCGAGCTTGAGATCGTGCAGCCGCCAGAGGATGGTGCAGAGGCGATAGTGGGTACCGGGCAGGCACAACTCGGCGTGAGCTACCAAGACTACCTTGCCAACGCCTATGCTGGGGGCAACACCGGTTTCGAAGCCATTGCGGCCGTCATCCAGCACAACACCTCCGGTATCATGAGCAAGAAGGAGCTCGGCATCACGCGCCCTGCGGCCATGGAGGACCACACCTATGCAACATGGGAGCTTCCCGTCGAGCAAGCGACGCTCAAGCAAGTGGTCGAAAAGGACGGTGGGGACTTCAAAAAGGTTCAGATGGTGCCTTATACGGTTGATGACGAGGTGAACGGGCTGCGTGCGGACCTCTTTGATTGCGTGTGGGTGTTTGAGGGGTGGGCTGTGCAGAATGCCAAGGTGCAGGGGTTTGATGTCAATTACTTCAGCTTCATCTCCGTAGACGACGTCTTTGACTACTACACGCCCGTGCTGGTCGCAAATACAGCGTTTGCTGAGGAGAATCCCGAGACCGTGCGTGCCTTCTTGCGCGCCGCAAAGAAGGGCTACGAGTTTGCCATCGAGCATCCCGACGAGGCGGCAGAGATCCTATGCGAGGCTGTTCCCGAGCTCGATGCCGCACTCGTGGCTGAGAGCCAAGCGTACTTAGCGGGTCAGTACCAGTCCGATGCTGCGAGCTGGGGCGATATCGATGCCGATCGATGGGCGAATTTCTTCAACTGGCTCAATGACAACAATCTCGTCGAGACAAAGCTTGACCCCGCCTCTGGGTGGACGACGGAGTATTTGGCATGATGCTGCCAGATGATGCCGGCGGCCGTCCTGCTTTGGAGGCGTGTGGGCTCACACTCAGCTGGGACGGTGGCATGCATGTGGTTGCTGAGGGCATCGACCTCGACGTGCATGGCGGAGAGGTGGTCTGCTTGGTGGGACGGTCGGGCTGCGGCAAGACGACCATCCTCCATGCGCTCGCGGGTCTGACACGGCCTGTGCGCGGACGCGTGCTGCTCCATGGGGAGGACGTCACGGGTCAGCCTGGCAGGGTGAGCTACATGCTCCAGAAGGACCTGCTCCTTCCGAATCTGCGCGTGCTCGACAACGCCTCGCTGCCCCTCGTGCTCGGGGGGATGCCACGCGCGGAGGCACGCCAGCGCGCCGATGGGCTCTTTGCACGCTTCGGGCTGGAGGGTACGCAGGAGCTTTGGCCGAGCCAGCTCTCGGGAGGTATGCGACAGCGGGCTGCCTTCTTGCGCACCTACCTCATGGGCAATGAGGTGGCACTGCTTGACGAGCCGTTTTCAGCGCTCGATGCCATCACGCGTCAGGAGCTGAGGACGTGGTATGTGGGCATGTCTCGCGAGCTGGGTATTGCCTCGCTGGTGATAACTCACGACGTGGACGAAGCTGTGTCGCTGGCCTCCCGCGTCCTCGTCCTCGCGGGAAGTCCCGCCGAGGGCAAGCCGAGTGCAATCGTGGGGGAGGTTCGTATCGAGCGCCCCGGTGTGGATGACTTTTCGATCACGCATGCCTATGTGGATATAAAGCGCGAGGTGATGGGTTTGCTTGGCGCGGAAGTGGCGCGGTAACGGCAAAACTCATAGGTTATTTGCAACAATTTGGGGAGATTGTTGTGAAGCGCGTGTTCATGAGTAGGTTATTCTCACATGGGTATCGTGATGAGTGTTACGATTTTCCGATATCTTGTAATTTCGTAGACGAATGGAGTGCGGTGAGCACAAAGAGCGTTTATATCTTGCGTGGCGTTGCCTCGACAGTGCTCTGTCTCGCCTTGGTGGGGTGTGGTGGTTCTGAGGCTCCCAGCAAGTCGGAAGGAAACTCGACCCTGACTATCGTAGAAATCGGGCAGGGCGAAAAGGAGACTGGTCGCAAGCGATATACGAGCGATTCGAATGCCGCGGATTCGAGTCACGAGACGCTCTCATCCTGTTTGGGAAGCATTGCGAAGAGGGTCGCAGATGACCACGGCAACCCCCTCGTGGAGAAGGAGACGGTGCGTGATCTGTTTGATCTCACCATAGAGGACGAGGAGTACAAGCTACCCTGCCCAGCCAGCGCGTTCCTTGACAAGGGATGGGGCTTTGAGCAAGGTTACACGTTTGAAGGCGTGCGCTACGATCCTGGTTTTTCGTTTGATGTCGAGTTGTGGTACAAGAATGACCCGAACTTCAACATAAAGGTGACGCTGAAGAATGCGACGAAAGACATCGTCGAATGGAACGGTCTGAGTGTCGTGGCCATCAAGCTGAGGCCCTTGGACTCCTTCGTGGACTTTTCGTCAAAGATAGGCATCGGTGGCGGATCGAGTCTTGACGAGCTGCTTTCAGTGCTTGGCTGCAACAACGAGAGCGCTCTGCTAGAGAATAAGGTCTTTGTCGAATACCACGTGAGCCTCTTTGAGAAGCCGTTCTATGACATGAAGTCCTCGCCCTATGCAAACGTCATCTACGTCTGGAACAAAGAGGGACGGGCCATGACAGAGCTCTCGCTCGAGCTCGTGGAGCCGTGGGACGCAAATCTGCGAAAGACCGACGAGGAGTTGGAGAAGGAAAAGAAAGAGGCCGAGGAGAAGAAGGACGAGCAGTCCGATGATACTGGGACTGATGCGGGGAATCCGTCGGACTGGGTTGGAAGGACCGTCGAGGGCACCAATCGTTAAGTGAAGGTGCCCAACATTGGCCCTCAGGTGGCGTGGCTAAGACGCGAGGAAAGTTCTATAGCCGCGCAGTGCTTCGTAGAGGTCGGCCTTCGAGATGGCCTCCCATGGTGAGTGCATCGAGAGCACGGGCACGCCGCAGTCGATGACGCGAACGCCATACTTAGCCAGCATATAGGCAATTGTGCCGCCGCCACCTTCGTCGACTTTGCCTAGCTCGGCCATCTGCCAGTGGATATCTGCCTCGTCCATGATGTGGCGGATGAAGGCCACGTACTCTGCATCAGCGTCGTTGGAGCCAGACTTTCCCCGCGCGCCGGTGAACTTGACGAATGTGAGGCCGTGTCCCAAGTATGAGGCGTTCTTTGGCTCGAAGGCTCCAGAGAAGGTGGGGTCGAATCCTGCGGCCACGTCGCTCGAGAACATGCGCGAGTTGGCGAGGCAGCGACGTAGGGCGAGCGACCCCTCGCCATAACCGGCGAGTGCGAGTACCTCAGCTACGACGTTCTCGAAGAAGTGGCTTCTCATGCCGGTCGACCCCACTGAACCTATCTCCTCCTTGTCAGTGAGAATGGTGAGGGCGGAGTGCACGGGCGCCTCTGCAAGTTCGAGATGGGCGCGCAGGCTAGGATAGGCGCAGGCCTTATCATCGTGTCCATAGCCGAGAATCATGGAGCGGTCGAGCCCCAACTCGCGAGCCGGACCCGCGGGCATGACCTCAAGCTCTGCGGAGAGCAGGTCTTCTTCCTCAATGCCGTAACGCTCGTTCAGGAGGTCGAGGATATAGGCCTTGACAGGATCCTTGTCGTCGTTGTTGTCGCTTACAAGTGGGCGGTTGCCACAGAGCACGTCGAGCATCTCGCCCTCAATAACCTCGGAGGCTTTCTTGTCCATCTGCTTGTGTGCGAGGTGGATGAGCAGATCGCTGATCACGAGGACGGGGTCGTTCGGATCCTCGCCGACGCAAATGGGCACCACCGAGCCGTCACGCTTGGCCACGACACCGTGCAGTGCCAGAGGCATGGTGACCCATTGGTATTTCTTTATGCCACCGTAGTAGTGCGTATCGAGGTAGGCGAGGCCATTCTTCTCCTCCAGTGGACTCTGCTTGACGTCGAGGCGGGGAGAGTCGATGTGTGCGCCGAGGATGTTGAAGCCGCTGACGAGAGGAGCGGTGCCGATGGTTATGAGGATGAGGGACTTGCCGCGCATACTGGCATAGACACGGTCTCCGGCTGTGAGCGTGGCGCCCTCGGATATAACCTCGTCGAGGTTGCGATATCCCGCGTCCTCTGCCATCTGTATGGCTGCGCTTGTGCATTCGCGCTCGGTCTTGTTGTGGCTTATGAAATCGATGTAGTCCTGCGCGAACGATTCCAGCTCTTTGAACTGCGGTTTGTCGTAACATGTCCATGCGTTGGGTCGCTCCATGCGTCTCCTCCTTCGTTGCTCGTAATTTAGCGTTTGATAGCATAGCCTACTGTTCCTGAACGCGACGCGTGAATCTCAACGTTCCGTTGGCAGATTGAACGAACCGCTCACCAATCCCTTTGTGGCTTTGGGACAAAAGCGCGCTAAGATGTGCGGAGTTAGGTACCGTTGGTACGCCAAAAGCTGTTTCGGGAGGTAACACATGCTCGTTAACGCCAAGTACATGCTCGACGCCGCCGTCAAGGGTCACTACGGCATCGCCGCTTTCAACACCAACGACCTCGAGTGGACGCGCTCCATTCTTCTGGCCGCCGAGGAGCTCCAGGCTCCCGTCATCATCCAGTGCACCGCT
>CACXDP010000358.1 GCA_902766445.1 uncultured Coriobacteriaceae bacterium | reverse complement strand
TGTTCTTTCCTTGTCACTATACAGCAGCACAGATTGCGGCGGGTGGAGCGGACGGGACAAACGTCCCCGTCCCCGTTGTCCGTCTGGACGGGACAAACGTCCCCGTCCCCGTTGTCCCGTGCTATGCTGTCTGGATCTGGATGGCATGAAGAAGGTACACCATGTGGATTGCGAACCCGCTTGACTGTCGCTCGTGGTACGTGACCGACGAGCTGCTCGCCTATCATGACCTCGAATGGGGGCGTCCTGTGCACGACGACCAGAAGCTCTTCGAGATGATCTGCCTCGAGGGCGCCAGCGTGGGCCTCTCTTGGCGCACGATTCTGCATAAACGGCCGGCGTATCGTCGCTTGTTCCACGACTTCGACATCGACGCCTGCGCAGCCATGTCCGATGAGGAGCTCGACGCGGTCCTCGCCGACTCGGGCATCGTGCGCGCGCGGGCCAAGGTGTACGCCGTTCGCGGCAACGCGCGGGTGGCGCAAGCCATACGACGGGAGTTCGGCAGCCTCGATGCGTACCTGTGGGGCTTCGTGGGTGGGCGCCAAGTGGTGGGTGTATGGAGCAGCATGGACGAGATTCCCACGCAGACCGAGCTCTCCCGCACGGTATCCGCCGACCTCAAGCGGCGCGGCATGAGCTTCGTGGGACCGGTCATCACGTACTCGTTTTTGCAGGCCACAGGCATCGTCAACGATCACTTGCTCACCTGTGACCGTCGCGAGGCGTGTATGGGGTGACGGCTAGGACGCAATGCATTTGAAGGAATAGAGTTTGTAAGGACCTGCACATGCGCTACTTCACGTCCGATCTGCATATAGGAGATCGAACTATCGCGCGCTGGCGCGGGTTCGATTCAGTCGAGGAGCATGACAGGTTCGTGCTTTCGGGGCTTTCGCGCTTGGAGCCAAAAGACGAGCTCTGGATATTGGGTGACGTGTGCAAGCCGAATGTGGCGACGGTTCGGGCATTGCGCGAGGCTGTGCCCTGCGAGCGCGTTCACATTGTGATTGGCAACCATGACACCGGCGCGAAGTTCGTCACCAGCGGCGGCTTCGCGACGGTGGACTACTATGCGCAGGTGGGCAAGGTCGCGCGAGAGGGATACAAGTTCGTGATGAGCCACTATCCCATGCTCGACTGGGACCGGGCGTTTCACGGATCCTATATGCTGCATGGACACATTCACAGCCTTTCTGAAGATAAGGGCATCGAGGGGCTTCCCGTACCTTCGGATCGGTCGGATGGCGGGTTCGGCTTGCGTGGATACAACAAGCTCAACCGTGAGCGCGGCATACGTCGCTACGACGTGGGCGTAGATGCCAATGGCTATCGTCCGGTATCGGCCGAAGAAATCGTGACATTCTTCCCTGACGATGCGACATGGTGTGCGATGCATGGGGTGCCTTGGCCTCTCTGAACGGGACGAAATTCCGGCCAGTATCAGGGAGAGGACGAGGTATCGTTTGGCGAAACCCGACGGTGGCAGGCGCCTACACCATGTCCTCTGGCCTGAACACGGCGTCGAACTCATCCGCCGAGAGAAAACCCAGCTCAAGGCAGGCATCGCGAAGGCTTGTGCCCTCGTCGAATGCCTTGTGCGCCACCTGCGCGGCGCGCTCGTAGCCGATGTGCGGGTTCAGGCAGGTCACGAGCATGAGGGAGTCATCGAGATTCTGCTGCATCTTCGTGCGGTTGGCGACGATGCCCGAAGCGCAATGCTCGTCAAACGAGAGGATCGAATCGGCGAGGAGTCGCGCGGATTGCAGGAAGTCGTAGGCGATGACCGGCATGAAGACGTTCAGCTCGAAGTTCCCCTGGCTTGCGGCGAAGCCGATGGTCGCGTCGTTGCCCATGACCTGCACGGCTACCATCGTGACGGCCTCGCATTGGGTGGGGTTGACCTTGCCGGGCATGATGGAGCTGCCAGGTTCGTTTTCGGGGATGCGTATCTCGCCGAGGCCGTTTCGCGGTCCGCTTGCGAGCCAGCGAACGTCGTTGGCAATCTTCATCATGTTAGCCGCGAGGGTGCGCAGCGCCCCATGGGCGAAGCTGACGGCATCCTTGGCCGTGAGCGCATGGAACTTGTTTGGGTCGGGGGAGAAAGGATGACCCGTGAGCTCGCTCACATGACGTGCGACGACCTCGTCAAAGCCCTTGGGTGCGTTGAGGCCGGTGCCGACGGCCGTGCCACCGAGCGCAAGCAGCGAGAGCTGTGGCAGTGTCGCCTCGATTTGTGCGGCGGACGCCTCGAGCATGCCACGCCAGCCACTGATTTCTTGGGCAAAGGAGATGGGCACCGCATCCTGCAGATGTGTACGCCCGCACTTGATGATGCCCTCGTTCTCTTCTTCGAGTCGGCGGAAGGTCGCGGCAAGCGTTCGCACGGCGGGAAGGACGCGCTCGGTGAGGGCAAGCGTGCTGGCGATGTGCAGGGCGGTGGGGAAGGTGTCGTTGGAAGACTGGCTCATGTTCACGGTGTCGTTCGGGTGAAGGCGAGCGGCTGGGCTCATCTCGCCGCGCAGCTGATTGCCGCGATTGGCGATGACCTCGTTGACGTTCATGTTTGACTGCGTGCCCGAACCCGTCTGCCACACGACGAGCGGGAACTCCTTGTCCAACTTTCCGTCGAGGATCTCATCGCACACATCGCCGATGAGTCCTGAGGTCATGGTGTCCATCCTGCCCAGCTCGCAGTTTGCGCGGGCTGCAGCCTTCTTGAGGACGGCGAACGCGCGGACGATCTCTGTCGGCATGAGCTCGACTCCGATGCGGAAGTTCTCATGGCTGCGCTGCGTCTGCGCACCCCACAATGCCGTCACCGGTACGCGTACCTCGCCCATCGTGTCATGCTCGATGCGATAGCCCATGGATCTCCCTTCGTTGATGTGCGCATCATAGGATAGTCCTTCACTGCGGTGCACGAAAGGGCAGACCCAACTCTGCATGACGATTATCGAACCGTAAAGCTATTCTGTATGGTATTGTATAGAACATGTATCGCACGATGATGTATGGCGCGAAATGACGGAGAGGGTGGTGTGCATGTGTCAAGTGCGTTCGGCGTGTAAGCCTTTGAGGGCGGCGCTTGCGATGCTGCTTTCGTTGACGCTGGTTATCTCGTCGGTGCCAGTGCGGGCAATTGCAGAGAGTGATGCCGAGCTGAGTCAGATGTCGGTTGAAAGCATCGACGGAGCGGATAAAGAGATCGGCGTCGATGACCTTGATAATCAGGATATTGGGGTGGCAGATGACGATAGCGCTTCTTTAGTTGACGACTCGAGCGCGACTGATCCCGTCTCTGAAGTGACCATATCTGAGGAATCAGAAACCGGCGAAATCACGGAAGTTGCCGAGACCGAGGCTGTTGAGATAGAGGAGCGCGATGGCATCGAGGAAGCCGATAAGGAGAATACGTCGGTGTCATCTCTGGAGGCACAGTCTGACGGAGTCGAGGCCGAGGAAGGAGTCAACACGGAGATATGGCCCGATGCTCAAGGGTTGAAGGCTCAAGCCTCATCTACCGTCGATGTAATCATCTACAACTCGGGAGAGCTACGCATCGGTACGGACTTGAGCACGGCCGATATGTACAAGGGCTGGAGCTGCGGTCAGGATGGCACCTTCTTTGACCAGTCCATCCAGGATCCGCCGAATCCTTGGACAAAGTATGCGAGCAAGGTGACGAAGGTCACGATGTCTGCAAAAGTCGCCACGACCAATGCAGAAGGAATGTTCCGCGGTTTGTACAACGTAACCTCCATCAACGTGTCGAAGCTTGACGTCTCACGCTGCTCTACCTTTGCCTATATGTATTCTGGCTGCTCGAAACTCAAGACGCTCGATATGTCGGGGTGGAGTATCGGAAGCACTTCGATTCCTGCGGCGGGTATGTATAACGGTTGTTCATCCCTGAGAAGCGTCACAGTAGGAAAGGGTTTCAAGTTCTGTCGCCGACTTCCGTCATATAGCATCGACAACCATACGAAGTGGTACTCAAAGAGCGCAAAAAAGTGGTTCACGGCCGATGAAATCTATTCCGAACGCGGTGGTATCGCGGATACCTACAGCAAGTCGTCTTCCATCGGAAGCCGAAGCATTAACAACTCTAAGGTCAAGGTCTCCATTGCCACGCAGGCTTGGACGGGCAAGCAGCTCAAGCCCACGCCTACAGTGAAGTGGGAATCGACCAACCTTGTGAAGGGCACGCACTTCAAGGTCGTGGGCTATGGGACAAACAAGAATGCAGGCACGACGAACAACTGGGTCAAGATCGAGGGCATTGGAACTTATACCGGCACGCGCACGGTAACTTTCACCATCAAGAAACCGGCGGTACAATACCGTACACATGTCCAGACCTATGGCTGGCAGAGCTTTGTGAGCGATGGAGCGCTGTCGGGCACCACAGGCCAATCCAAACGTTTGGAGGGCATAAACATCAAACTTTCAAACAATCCCGTACCAGGCGGCATTTCCTATCGAACCCACATCCAGACCTACGGCTGGGAGAGCAGTTGGAAGAGCAACGGTGCGATGTCGGGTACGTCAGGTCAGTCCAAGCGTCTCGAGGCGATACAGATCAAGCTAACGGGCGAGATGGCAAGCAAGTACGACGTGTGGTATTGCGTGCATGCGCAGCGTTTCGGGTGGCTCGGCTGGGCAAAAAACGGTGCCTCTGCGGGAACTGCCAAGTACGCGTATCGTCTTGAGGCTATCAGGATTAAGCTCCTCCCCAAAGGCAGCAGCAAACCGGCGGCACTTGGCTCGACCACGGTGGCGTTCCACGAAAAGCAACTGCGTTACCAGCTCAAGCGTGACACGTGGCGTTTCGGCAACTTCAGCGCAAATATCCCGCGTTCATTCTATGCTCGCTGCTATGGTGCGTCAGCTGGCTATACCCTCTACTCTCAGGTAGATGACTTTGGCTACGTCAGTGGTGTGTGCTATGGCATGGTCTCGTCTGTTGGGGCCGTGCGGCGCATGAGTTACCCCAGTGTGAGTTCGTTTGGGTCATCAAAGATTTACGACATTGGGAAAAACGACCTCACCACGACTCTCGGCCTCACAGCCAAGGAGTACATTGAGTATGCCCATATCGAACAATACGACTATGACCTTATGGTCGAAATGACTCGCAACTTAAACAACTCATCGGGTCTGGTGAGCGCCGTCAGGAACCACATGTACGACGGCACGGCTGTCGTGATTGACTTGCTGGGGAAAGAGGCTAATCATGCGGTGCTGCCACTTAACATCACCCGTGACGATGCTTACCAGACCGTCATCAGCGTTTACGACCCAAACCACCCCACGCAGGCGCAGAGCATCACGTTATACAAGAGCAATGGCGCCTATCGATATTGGAAGTATTCGGATGACTATTCTTACAAGGACATCTCATGGGAGACACCGGCCGACAATCTCCAGTCCATCATGAACGGCAACGGGACTTCGTATAAAACGAAGAGCATGCGTTTGGTGAGTACTACCTCGGACGTGACGCTTACGTCTGGTGGCAAAACGTACCGTCTTTCTTCCGATACCACAAATGACCTCGATTCTGTCGTGCCCATCGTCAAGAGGGGCAATGCCACAAAGGATGCTGAGAAACTCTACTGGGTCGCACTTGACAGCTCTGACGTCAAGGTCTCGGATGTTGGCCGAAACACGAAGGTTACCATCTGTGCGGAGAGGAGCGCGGTGGAGGTTAGTGTCAAGGAGGGCGGTTTGGCAGCCCTCAGCGTCTCGGATGAAAAGGGGAACAGCGCGTCTGTCTCGGGCGAGAAGGGCGATGCGTTCGAGGTTACCTACCTTGAGTTTGCGGACGAATCCGGCGAGCCCATGCGCACCACGGTGAGCGGAAAGGTTCGGGATGGCTCCGGCGTCGAGGCCTTCTTTACGCCTCAGGGCGAGGTGGAGGTGAGCGGCGCTAAGGACGTGAGCGTCGAGTAGTGCGTTTTGCGTGAGCGTCGCGATATCATCGGGGTCGTGCGCCATTCGGCGTACGACCCATTGGTGTGTGCCGGGCATGGTACACACCCAAGGGGTGAAAGTCCCCGGCGCGCCCGGCAGCGGGAAGCGCGTAGCCGATGGCAAGGGTGTCCGCCGCGAGACGGAATCTGAAGGAAGCCGGAGGCAAACCCTCGGCCCGAGGGACACGAACCGCATAAGGCGCGCGCGGTGGGCAAGGCTGCATCACAAGTCGAAGCCCGATAGCTGCACGGAGACCGCGCGCGTAGATGCGGCGGGTACGCGAGGGGAAGGGTGTGTGTCTTACCCCGGGAGGCCTCACGGGCGGGAAGGAGAGAGCAAAGGAGCAGGCCACCCCGAGAGGGGAAGGGCGACGGGCCGCCCGTAGCAACAGCGAACCGTGAGGAGTCAGCAGAGGCCATAGTAGCGGCGACGCCGGCCGCGAAGGGCCGAACCCAGACGGAGG
>CACXDP010000357.1 GCA_902766445.1 uncultured Coriobacteriaceae bacterium | reverse complement strand
GGCGCACGAGTCGCACAGATCCGCCGTGCGCTCGAGCCGAGATAGGAACGCGCGGCCATCCAGAGCCTCATCGCACACACGCACGCCGAGCTTCTTGGGTTCGAAGTACAGGGTGCGCAGCGCGTCAGCAGACCAGTAGCGCCGGACTTCTGCTGCGTCGCGCGCGTCGAGCCCTCGCAAGCGTATTGATGACTGTCAGCATACGCGCTCCTATCACCCTTGCCCTGCTTGTTCGCCTCAACGGCCGCCAGCACAACGGGATTGGGCGTACTACGCCACTTGGACGCGCCACCCCACTGAGTAAAGATAACGAAGTCATCCTGCGGCGTCTCGAGAAGGTTCTTCTTCGTTGCCTCGGCGGCGCGGCACTCCTTCGACAGGATGAAGCGCGTGCCTGCGAAGGCACCCTCTGCGCCCAAGATCCCACAGGCCCAAGACCCGAAGGAGCGACCATGGCCCATGACGACATGCCGGTGATTATGTACAAGATCCTCGCGTGCCTGTACGACTGCATGAAGAGGGGCGTGGACCAACAACGCTCCATGCTCTCCCACGATGGCTCGATGCTCTCGATTCCCTACAGGCACTGGGCGCGAATCGTCGCAGAGCTCGCCAGCCGCGGCTACGTGACTGGATTCACCGTGACGAAGGACATCGCAGGTGGGCTCATAGTGGACATCCGCGATCCAGAGATAACATTCGAGGGGTCGAGTTCCTACAGGAGAACTCCGCAATGCGCAGGGCGCTTGAGTTCCTCAAGGACGCGAAGAACGCCCTCCCGTTCCTGTAATCGCAAGCGTGGTCCAAGCGAAGAATCCCTTGCGTTTCTGAAGCGCACACTCGTGTGGTAAAATGTAATCGCGTCCTACCACCCGGCATCGGGAGATGGGGCGCTTACTTGAACCGCCTTATATGGCCACTCGCATCAATCCAAATGCATTCAACGCCGTACCTATCTATAAAGCGTTGTATTTCTTTGGAAATCTCTGCTTCGAATGCATTGATTGTACGATAGCGTGTGTTCAAAACAAACTTAGTAATCTCTCGCTTATCGCCAGAACCTCTTAGCTGAGTGTAGTCGTAGGGATTCTTAAAGTTATCACGGGCACTTCTGAACAACTGTTCAATAAACTTGAGTTCGTTTTTTTGATTGTGTCGTTGATTGCCGTTTCGTGGACTTTTGATTTCCCACATCTCCCCATCGATTTCGATGTCTGGTGTCGTGACCCCATCCATCACCTCGCCATCCTTATTCACGGCCTTGGATGGCCTAGTCGCGATTCGGAAGCCGTTCGAGGACAGAGCATCATGCGCAAATAAGTCCATCCACTCGATACCTACATTTGTCACATTGCCCTCTTCGTAGTCCGCCGGATTGAACTCCTTGCTCCGGTTCTTCAGTTCTCCATACTCGCTTCTCGATACCCGCGAGTAGTCGATGGGCGCCGGATTCCCCGTCAACAGCCGCTCGCGGTCGCGGGCGTCCATCTCTGCGGTGATGCGGTGGGCGTAGTAGTCGTTGAAGGCGCCGGCGTTCCTGCCGGCGGCACTCTCCAGCTCGCGCTGCCTCTCGGGGTCGGAGGACACCGGGATGCTAGCCCGTCGTCGTACTTGCCCTTCTTCTCGTCAGGAGCGCTTCACAGTCACACCACACGTCATCAATGGTCCTGAGGGCGACACGGCACATCCAGTAGCGCCAGATGAACGGACCGTAATCACTTTTCGTCAAAGGACCCAATAATCCAAGCTAGGCTAGCGAATATCCGTCAACAGACCGGTGCCATGACGCGGTTATTCGTGTCCACCCCTACAGTTACAATGAATGACGAAGTAGCACCTGAACAACCACGGAGATGACTATGCAGGCGACACTTAACCTCACGACCGTCTACGACGTGATCGACTACATAAACGAACATGCAAAGACCGCCGTGGAACGCGGCACCTGGTGGGAGAAAGCGGTTGTGTTCTACCTACGCCACGACCCCGAGATGCGGCAGATTATGGGCGACGTGAGGCTCTGGGCTGACGCACCCACCAACGACGGGCACGACACGGGCATAGACGTGGTGTGCGAGTACAGCGGCGCTACGTCCGACGACGCCATACGCTACTGGGCCGTACAGTGTAAGAACTTCGATCCCAGCCACAAGATGGATTACAAGGAGCTCTCCACCTTCTGGGCCAAGGCCGAGGCGGACAACAGGTATGCGGGCTACGTCGTTGTGAGTGCCTCCGACTTCTCCAAGAACGCCTATGCCCATGCCGAGCAGACCGGCACGCTGCTCATTACTCCCGAGAAGATGGACGAGTCCAACGTAGACTGGAACGGCTTCATAAACGAGGGCGCTCGAACGAACCGCGAGACATTCGACCTGCGTGAGCACCAGCAGGACGCGGTGGACGGCATCAACAAAGCACTCGAGGAGCACGACCGCTGCAAGGCGATACTGGCCTGCGGCACCGGCAAGACCCTAATGTCTCTCCGGCTGGCCGAGGGCCGATGTCCCAAGGGAACGGTACTCTTCTGCGCCCCCTCCATTGCCCTCGTCAGTCAGGCAATGCGCGAGTGGACCAACCAGGACAGGGTCGGCATGCGCTCGCTCGTCGTGTGCTCCGACGCGAAGGCCTCCCGCACAGGCGACTACGATGATGTTATAGACACCCTCGCCGACCTCGCTTTCCCAGCCTCGACCAACGTGCGGAGCCTCGTAGAGCACTACAACTACGTCCGCTCCCGCGACCCCGAGGCCATGATTGTCGTGTTCACCACGTACCAGTCCATGCAGGTGGTTGCGGACGCCCAGGCGGCGGGTCTGCCCAGCTTCGACCTCGTCATCTGCGACGAGGCACACAGAACCACGGGCATCAAGGCCATCGACGACGAGGACATCACGTCATTCCTCATCGTGCACGACCCAGAGAAGATCCATGCGAGCAAGCGCGTGTACATGACGGCTACGCCACGCATCTACGGCGACAAGGCCAGGAGGACCGCCCGAGAGCAGGACTACGTCCTCACCTCCATGGACGATGAGAAGACCTACGGCCCCACGGCGTACGAAATCACCTTCTCCGAGGCCGTGGAGCGCGATCTCCTGTGCGACTATCGCGTGGTGGTGCTGGCTGTGCGGGAGGAGGCCATGCCGCGCGACATGCAGCTCGCCCTCTCCGACGGTTCGGAGATGGAGATGGACGAGGCGGCTAAGATTATCGGCTGCTACAAGGGACTTGCCACCCACGGCGTGGTCTCCCAGCAGCGCATCGACGCCATGACGGAGCCGGGCTCGGCCGAGATCCCCGACTTTTTCCTCATCGACGAGATCGAGGACCTTGAGGCCGTGCCCGAGCTCGAGCGTGACATCGAGCCCCTGCACCGCGCCGTCGGCTTCTGCCGCTCCATCAAGGACTCCAAGAACATCAACGAGCTCTTCGGCCAGATTGTCCAGAGGTACAACGACGAGGCGTCAGACAGCGAGTACTACGACCTCTCCTGCGACCTCGACCATGTGGACGGTGGGATGAACTCCAAGGAGCGCCTGCAGAAACTGAGCTGGCTGGCGTCTGGCACCGACCCCCAGGGCTGTCGCATCCTCACGAACGCACGCTGCCTGGCGGAGGGCGTGGACGTGCCCTCCCTCGACGCGGTCATATTTTTCTCACCGCGGAAGAGCGAGGTGGACGTGGTCCAGGCGGTAGGCCGCGTCATGCGCACCTTCCACGACGAGCGGACAGGTAAGGACAAGAAGCTCGGCTACATCATCCTGCCCGTGTTCATTCCCGAGGGAACATCGCCCGAGGAGGCTCTCAACAGCTCGAAGACCTTCGACGTCGTGTGGAAGGTCCTACAGGCGCTTCGGTCCCACGACGAGCGCATCGAGGCCTACGTCAACTCCTTCCAGTTCCGCAAGAAGGAGGACGGCAAGAGCGCTGGTATCGGACAGTTTTTTTTTAATGATACGGCGGCCACCGAGACGGTCGACGGGGGAAGCCAACTCCAGATCTCCTTCT
>CACXDP010000356.1 GCA_902766445.1 uncultured Coriobacteriaceae bacterium | reverse complement strand
TCGGCTCCATGTCTGTTGCCTGTGCGTGAGCGATTGTAGGACAGTGTGGCCTGCATACCGGTGGGGTCGCGTAATCCCACGTGAAGACCAAAGGTCGCAACGGGGATCAGGTGCGCTCAAAGCCACGGAAGCCCAACCTCTTGTTTGAATCGAGACGCACGGTGCGATCAGTGTCGATGTCCGTAACCATATCACATGCTATTATGCTATTGGTCTTGTCGAGAGCCATCGTTTGCGTGCTGCAGCGTTAGCAGTTGGTGTTTGTTGCCTCAAAGTCGAGCCAGCTTCGTACGAGCATGCTGTACGCCATGCTCGTAACAGGAAGCACCATCATCGGTTTGGGCTTGGTTGCAGGAGATGCTTCAATCAAGCGGTGCGACTCATGCGCGTCTGACGTCGTCCTTTACGAAGAGAAAATGGTGTCGGGTGCGAAGTCTGACAAATGGCTGGACTGAAACCGGTCTGTTTGTGATCTTCGGCAATGAGGTGGACCGTGCCAGAACCCAATGGACGCGTGAACGCGAACAAACCGACCGAAGGGGATGACGGCTCCATCCGTTGGATCTCATCTCTCTGTCATGTTTTCTGACTTTTGCAGAGGCCTGATGGAGACGATTCCTATGCCCCATCCCTTGCTCTGACTCCCCTCGTCCTCATCGCCGTTCTTCCGTTTTGATTTCCCGTTTGGAGAGCACGGCTTCGAGTCGCTTGAAATCGCAGCAACGTCGGGTCAGTGAGCGATACGCTTCAGGTTGCGTGGTGACAATGGCGTAGAGCTTGTTTGCCTTTCGGATAATTGCGTCTGCGCTTGCGTTGCACCAGTCAATCTGATTTTGCATGAGCATCTTGAAGGCGCGGTTCTGTTCGCCGTCTTTGGGGGTGATGCGAAGACTAACCCGTTGTATGACTTCTTGCGTCACGGGAATCATGTTGTTGAAGTTCAACACACCGATGAGATGACCTTTTCGATCAAAGATCTTGCTGAAGTCTCGGCCATTCTTCATGTTCGCATGTTTCGGCTTTGGTTAAGACAGTGGGATGCAGTAGTCATGCTCGTTGTTCACCACGACGATTCCCACGAATGGCCGTGCCGCCTTGTTGGTCTGAGGCGATACCGACATTACGCGGTCGTCTACCTTGGCAAGATCTCGCACGTACTTAAGATCCATTCGATAGAGGTGCAAGCGTCCCATTCTGCCTCCTGATGCAAAGGGGCGGGTTGCAAGCAACCCGCCCTAGAATAATTCCCACTCACAGTAGGGTCCACTGCTTTTATCATTCCCACTCACAGTAGGGTCCACTGCTTTTTGCGAAAACTCTCGCACAACTTGTTTATACCCGAAATGTGCAACAGTTATCACTTGTTCGAGGACATCCACGGTCTCTTCACAACTATCGTCGCTATTGCTGCCGCCGGTCCCCATAGGTGGTGGGCGCAGGGTGCCTCGGTGAGGGATTTGATGCGTTCACTCGCTTCGGTGGGTCTGAGGTTTGTGTCGTCGGAGTTGAAGGCGTTCTGGATTGCCGGAGAGCGAGTGGTGGTCGGTGAGCGCGCCGCACGTTATCGTTGCGTAGAAGATGAGTGCGAAACACTACATGTTCAGTGTTGTGCCGCAGCTACAATATGAGCAGTTGTACTCTAAGGGAGGGGAAGTGCCATGCTCTCATTCGATGAGATCAAAAGGCGTTGTGCCCCCGTTTTCGACTCAAGTCCGATCGTCGAGCGCGCATACGTCTTTGGAAGCTATGCGCGTGGGGAGCAAGACGAGGAATCGGATGTGGATATCTGCTACGACAAGCCTGATGCCAGCGTTGCGGGCAT
This sequence comes from uncultured Coriobacteriaceae bacterium, assembly GCA_902766445.1. Classification (GTDB taxonomy): domain Bacteria; phylum Actinomycetota; class Coriobacteriia; order Coriobacteriales; family Atopobiaceae; genus RUG440. The sequence continues at coordinate 937 of CACXDP010000356.1, read as the reverse complement.
GCCGCACGGCTGGGCGATGTTCGATGAGCACGCGCGGCTTAGAAATGCTCTCGAGTCGGCGCTCGGTCTTCCTGTCGATCTCCTCCCGTTACCAGACGAGCATGCGGGCAACTCTCGTGCTCAGAGACGCTTTGCTCGTGAAGTTAATAGATGCAAAAGGGGCATCTATGAGCGCTCGTGAGTCAGACTTGCTGAGGCTTCAGGTCATAGTTGACTGCATCGATGATGCCAGGGAGACGATTGGCGCCTTCGACCTTGGTATCGATAACTACGTTACCCCGGATGGAATCCTTGACAATACGTGCCGCCGCTCGACTGACATGCTCATGCTTCAACTGTGCGAGGAGGCGCGCGAGGCCACCAACGAGACGCGCTGCGGGGCCAAAGGAATACCATGGACCTCCATAGCCGAGGCGAGGAACTGCCTTGTACACAGTTATGGAAGTGTCGATGCTGCAGCAGTGTGGGGCATTATCGAGAATGACCTGACGGAACTCCGCGATGCATGCGTGTCGTGCATTGCGGAGATCGAGGACGGCACCTATGCCTCTCAGTTTGGATCGCGCACCAAGGGGCGAAAGGCTACAGAACATCGTAGTGGCCAAGGTCACTGATGGTTCTGATATCGCCAGTCGTGTCTGGTGGCGAGGGTCTCTCGAATCGGGGGAGTGCTCGTTATGAAGAAGGGGTTGGTCGCAGGCGACCAGCCCCTTCACAAGCTGATTTGATTGCAGTTGGGTTCTTGTTGTGGGTAGGTTGTCCTGTGCGACATGCGTCTCAGTCCGCGTAGATGACGCGGGCGCGGAAGACGTCGTCGAGGGCGTTGATGCGATCTATCACGTCGTCGCTCCAGGGACCCGTCGTCTCGAGCAGGGTCGTGGCAACGTCACCTCTTCTCTTGTTCGCCATGTTCTCGATGTTGAGACCGGCGTCCGCG
>CACXDP010000355.1 GCA_902766445.1 uncultured Coriobacteriaceae bacterium | reverse complement strand
CCAGGCTGCAAAGCCTACGAGCGTCGTGCCGTGCTGCCGCAGGAGGCGGCCAAATGGGCCGACGTGCTCATCTACACCGAAGAAGATCCAGCCTACGACCCTGTGGAGGAGATCTGTGCGCAGATGGCCGAAGCCACGCCGGAAGGCGCGCGTTACGAGGTGATTTGCGACCGGGAGGAGGCCATCGCGCGTTCGGTGGAGCTTGCCTTTGAGTTTGAGCAAGGTGCCGTGGTGTGCCTGCTTGCCAAGGGCGACGAGACGCGCCAGCACCGCGGGAGCGAGTTCGTGCCCGTGGAGTCCGACCCGGTGCTTTTTGAACGCTACGTGGCACAGATGAAGGAGCGGCTCGACACGTAGCGAAATGCCTTTGTTATCTCAAATGCGCTACCATGGGGGGACGAGCACATTACGAGGAGGGATTCCGTGGCCTTCGATCCACAGCGAGAAGATTATCAGCGGCTTGGTCTGAGGTATGCGCGCCATATCGATGCGACGAACCCAGCTGACGCGACGCGGGCGTTTGCTACGTTTGGACGGCGCTTTGCCCGTGAGAGGGACTCACTGCCGCAGTCCGATGGCGATCGTGCCTTTCATCTCGTGGCTATGGCCTCAAAGCTCATTGATTATGAGCTGCCCTTTGTTTCCGACGAGGAGGCGGAGAATCTTATCGTGCGCGGTCATCAGCTGCTTGACGAAGCCCTCTCGCTCGATGGACGCTGCTACGATGCGCTGCGCATGAAGGCGGCTGCCGATAACCCATCCTTTGAGGCGTTCTATACGTATCTCACGGATTGTGCCGAAGAGGTGCGTCGCATTTGTGAGGAACGCCGTGCCTCTGCGCTTGCTACCGAGCCGTCTGACGAGCGCAAGCAGCTTGCGGCTGATATCGCCATGCGGCCCTTCTTGCGCTGGTTGGCGACGCTTGCCGAGCAGGCGCTCATCTGCGGCAGAAACCGCGAGGCACTTCGCCATGCGCGGGCAGCCCTTGAGGTGGATTTGCGCGACGGGGCTGACGTGCGCTTTACCGCTGCGCTTGCATACGCGAAGCTAGAGGATGAGCAAGGCCTCGACGAGCTGCTCTCTGGTGCGCTCGCCAAGCGATGCACCCGACCTTCCAATGACGCATGGGCCCAGATTGCGCGCGTGGCTATGGCGCACAAACGCTATGACCTTCGGGCGGCGTCCGAGCAGCTTGGCGAGCTCATGCGCCTGTATCCCCATGCCCCTGAGACGCTCATCCGGCAGATAGAGTTGCCCGATGGCGTGTTTGCCCGACTCGCAGTGCGTCCATACAGCGAGGACGAGTTGGTACTTGCCGTGTCGGAGGCCACGGTGTTGTTGCAAGAAGGGCGTGAGCCCGAGGGACGTGGCGTTTTGGGTGTGTGGGTGCAGCGGGAGGCGGCACGCGCGCTCACACCCGCAGTGCTGCAGACGCTTGTCGCTCAGGCTCAGATGGCCTCGAGGGACGCAGACGCATCGGGTGGGACCTCGACACCCAAAGAAAGTGGAGACTCTCAATGAGGGCGCGAGAAGAGTTCGTTCAGCGCCTCTCGATCAAGCGAGCTCGCAAGCTGGGGTCACTTTCCAAAGAGGCGTTTGCCGAGTTGGAGCTAGCCGTGCGCAACGACCCCATCAGCTTCGTGGATGATGTCGAGGAGGAAGCGTTTGGTATCGTTGCCTCGGCGCTTGCCCACTATGAGGAGTCCCTGCACGACGACGACTTGCTTGATGATGACCAGTATGTGGAGGCGCGTGCCCAACGGCTGGGACTGATTGGCAATGCCTGCGAACAGGCTCTCGATTTGGATCCGCACTGTGCGGATGCCTCCCTGCTGCGGCTGCTTGCCGCCGACTACGCACCCGATGAGTTGGCGGGCCTGCTCCTTGAGCTTGGCGAGATTCTCGAGGGGGAATTCGGGCCGCTCGAGCGGGGGGCGACGGGTGACGCGTGGGCAGATGTGTTTGTGCGGCCCCGCCTGCGCGTGAAGGCGGCCTTGGCGCGCACCTGCTTGGATACCGCTCGCTTTGCCATGACGCGCCAAGCCTGTGAGGAGCTTCTGTCGTTGGCACCCATCGATGCCTTGGGCGCACGTCTCACTTACGCGCTGACGCTGGCACGGCTGGAGGACGAGGATGGCTTTGAGTGGCTTGACGCTCGTGAAGGCCGCAAGGGCAATGCGTGGTTCCATCTGAGCCGCGCGTTGCTCATGTACAAGCTCGGTCGCATGCCGGCCGCTCGGCGGGCGCTCAAAGGCTACGATCGGCTGTGCGAGGGCGGTGCGTATATCCTCTTGCAGCCCGTCTATGTCGATACGTATATGCCCGATCGGCCGGAATTCGAGCCGGGAACATTCATGGAGGCTATGCTCGCGGCGCACGAGGCCGAGCCAATCGTTGCAGATACGCCTGACTTCGTGGGGTGGGCAAGCGAACAACCTGGGTTCTTTGACTCTGCGGTGGCGTATTGTAGGCGCAATGGTCTCGAATGGCGCGACCCCGAGGTTGGGATGTGATATCATCTAATCAACCATGTGCGAACTGTATGCGATAAACTCCCGGTGGCCCGTGAGGGCAAATGCGGGATTGGCCGAGTTTTTTGGTGACAGTCCCTATCATCCGCATGGCTGGGGTTTGGCATGGTATGAAGGCACACATAAGGACGCGCGTTTCCAGCTGCACAAGGAACCAATCACGGCCGTGGACTCCAACTATCTCTCGTACCTCTTGGACGAACCCATTCGAGCCAACCGACTCGTAGCACACATCCGCAACGCAACGCGCGGGATCATGTCGTTCGAAAACTGCCATCCCTTCATCGGGCGCGACATGTCGGGCCGTCGCTGGGTGATCGCTCACAACGGCACCATTCTGAACGACGAGCTGCTCAGTGGCTACGACCAGTGGATAGAGGGACAGACCGACAGCGAGCAGGTGGTGTTGTATTTGATGGACCTCATCGACGAGGCGACGCAGCGCGTGGGCCACGACCTTGACTTCGGTGGGCGATTCAATGTGCTCTCACAGGTCATGGATACGCTGTCGGACTTCAACAAGCTCAATCTCGTGCTTGATGATGGGGAATACACCTATGTGCACACAAACACCGTGCAGGACACGCTGTTCGTGCGGCGAGGCGCGAACGTGGCGACGTTCTGCACGAGGCCGCTTGGAGATGGGAACGGATGGGAGCCGGTGCCACACTGCAGGCTTTTGGCATATCGCGAGGGACAGTGCGTGCAGGTTGGCCATAATCATGCGAAGGCATTTGACGATAAGCTCTACCTGCGCATTCTTGCCATGGAAGGACGGTAGCGCGCCGAGATGGATGGTGCATGCGACGCGCTACCGTCGTTGCGGCTACTTCTGCAGCTCGTTGTTGAGGGCTTCGACATCGGCGTTGACGGCGTCGATACGCTCCTGCAGAGCAGCGCGCTCCTCGTCGGATAGACTCGTGGCGGCGTCGAGCGCCTCTTGCGCTGAACCCACGTTCGAGGACAGCGTGGTCGCGACTACCTCAAGGCCGGCATGCTCGATGGCCTGGGTATCTTCGACCGTATGCTCTCTTATGGCTAGGTCGATGCCTGCGGGTGGGCTGATGGCATAGAGGGAAAAGAGTATGCCGCCCGCGATGGCCACCACGATGCATACGATGTTCATGGTGGCTGGACGTACGCGGGCAATGAGGCGCTCGAGAGCGGGGTAGACGAACCACGAGATTACGGAGGCGGCCACGCCGAATCCGATGGCGTTGGTGAGGCAGACCTGCCCCATGAAGTTAAAGGGCATGTCCGTGTAGTCCCAGTTCTGTAGCTCGGCGTTGAAGAGCAGCCCACCGACCAGCTCGATAAGCGTGCAGGTTAGTGTGTTTGCCAAGAAGCTCAGGACATAGGGCAGCAGCGGATTCTGGAAGCGCTTCTTGAGCCACATGAGCAGTGGGTACAGTACGAGCGCCATGAGGACGACGGCTATGCCGTGCATGGGATAGGGATAGAACCAATCGCGCCAGAGCATAGTATTGGACGGGTCGTATTCTCCCGGTGCGATGCCCATCCTTATGAGCTGACAATAGGCAGCCTCCATCCAGTGCCCCAGTATCGAGAATATGACGAAGTAGATAATCAGGTTGCGCACGAAGGGCCAGCCCTCCCGCTCGATGACGAACTCCTCTTGTTCGGAGATGCCCTTCTCCTGCGAGAGGTCGTTGACCAATGTGGACTTCACGCGATCGGAGAATATGAAATAGAACATGAGGAAAATGAAGAAGGCGTTCGAAAACAGTTCGTTCAGCACGCTAAATGAGCCATCCGCTATGGAGATGAGCACGTGCGCGGTGATGCTGACCACCGACATCGCGATGCCGAAGGGGCGCCCGATCTTGTAGCGGTTAAAGAAGAAGTAGAACGACACGCTTTCGAGCACCACCATGAGCCAGTTGACCAGCACGAAAGGGGAGTACTGAATCGTATCGCGCGAGGTGAAGATGAGAGCTGCCAGCGTAAACACGATGTGCGTCAGGTTGAGTACCTGCACTACGCGCATAAAACCCAGCTTGCCCGGGTCGCTGAAGCGTATGGCGTCATAGGCCTTCTTGGCAGACTTCGTGGCGTCACGATGATCGTCGCGTGCTTGGTTGCGTGCGGCTTTTGCGCGCTCACGCGCGGCCTTTGCCTTCTCCTTGTTGCCCATGCCGGCTGCGATGATGGCGAGTCGTTCGGCCTCGTCGGCCGCCGCGTCGGATTCCATGGCGACACCCGCCTGGGCTACCGCATCGGCTGCGTCGAGCTGTGCCATCCTGGTAATGGAGGCGCGATCGGCTTTGCCGGTGGAGAAGGCCCTGTTGACGGCGCGCTCAGCATCATCGATGTGACTTCGCCGTTTCTGTGAGTCCGCCTGTCCCATCGTCACCACCCTTTCTTGAAGACCACTACATTGGTGTCATCGTCACGCATGTAGATGAAGTCATCCATCGTTTTCTTGACCATAAAGATGCCAAGGCCGCCGACCTTTGTCTCTTGGATGGAAGATGGCTTGGTGGGATCCTTGCGCTGCAGGGGATCGAAGGGGACACCTTGGTCGCGTAGCTCCACGGTGATTGAGGAGGGATCGGCCACATATGCGTAACTCACCTGCGCGCTGCCTGGTTCGTCCTGCCCTTTATAGGCGTAACTGCAAATATTGACGAAGAGCTCCTCCAAGGCGACCTCGACCTTGTGCTGCACGTCGAGCGGACAGAGTCGTCGCTCCAACTCACCTGATACGAGAGCTATAGCATCGCCTAGGTGGTCGAGCGTCGCGGGAACCTTGATGCTACCCGTGACCTCAGGCGCAACACCGTACTCCAGGGCGAGAATCGTCACGTCATCCGACTGCTCGGCACCGTTCGCCCAGCGTGCCACGTCGGCACGCAACGCTCGAACAAGCTCGCGCGGGTGCATGTGGGCATGTGTAGACACAAAGGCCTCCAATCTGTCGTTGCCATATTCTTCCTCGTTTATGTTGAATGCCTCGTTGACGCCGTCGGTGTACAGTAGCAGCTCGTCGCCCGATTCGAGTGTGAGCGTTTCCTGGCGGTACTTCGCCGTCTCGAACGTGCCGAGGAAGATGCCGCATCTCTTGCGCAGCCACTCCCAAGAGCCTTTCGCGCCGTGTCGAAGGAGTGGTGGGTTGTGACCGGCGTTTACGTAGGTGAGCAGTCCCGTCTCCCAATTGAGCGTTGCAGCCCATACGGTGACAAACATTCCGGCATCGTTGCTTGCGCAGAGACGCTTGTTTGCGGCGGCAATGGCCTGATCGGGATTCATGCCGGTTGAGAGGTAGTTCTCTATCTCGGTCTTTGCCGCCATCATAAAGAGGGCTCCTGGGATGCCTTTGCCGCTCACGTCGGCGATGAGGAAGCCCAACGTGTGATCATCGATGAGGAAGAAGTCAAAGAAGTCCCCACCAACCTCCTTGGCGGCATCCATGGAGGCAAAGATATCGAAGGCTCCCACTTCTGGGAAGGGCGGGAAGACGCGCGGTAAGGCGCTCTCTTGGATGGCCTTTGCCGTGATGAGGTCACCCTCCATGCGACTCTCGGCCTCGGCAATCCAGCCCTTGAGCGCATCGACAGTGGTGTTGATGCCTTTGGAAAGAGAGGCGAACTCGATGCTGTCCCTCTCGTCTACAATCTCGTCCAAGTTTCCGGACGTGATGAGCGCGAGTGAGGCGTTGGTGCGGTCGATTGGACTGACGACATCCTTGTTGAGCAGCTGCGCGGCGAGAACGTACACGGTTGCGAGCAGCACGAAGGCTATGACGGATGCCCATTGCATGGTGCTGAGCCGGTCGGCAAATACCATGCTGGAGGGCATGGCCATCAAGATATAGCCGCCACTGTCCTTCTTGACGCGCATGTAGCCAATCTGCGCGTCGCTCAGCAACGAATCCAAGGCGGTCGTCCGGGCATTGGTGTCGTAGACCATCATTTGTGCACTCGAGGCATTGCACAGCTTCTCAAGTGTCCCGACCGCGTACGTGTCAAAGAGGTCTTCCGCACGCTTGCCTGCAGGAAAGGCGGGATTGTAGCTGCAGTCCACCACGTCGCCGTCAAAGATGAGGATTGTCCCGTCACTGAGATTGTATCCATCGAGGACATCCTCGGCAGACTCGGTCTCTAGGAGCCTCCTCATGGTTTCCTCGGGGACGTTGTGGTTCACCATAGTGCTGAGGAGGGCCCTGCGGTGGCTCATTCTCTTTTCGATCTGCTTGTCGAGATAATCAAGCTCTGTACCCATCTGATCGAAGGCTGCCCGTTTCGCCTGATGGGTGATGGCGGTGTAGCTTAGTGCTTGGACGATGAGGAACACGAGAATCACCACGACGAGAAGCTGTTCTCGGAAGGAGGTGCGCACGCTTATCTGACTTAAGTTTTGCGTCTTGCGGCGTGCGATGCCATTCGTGAAAAGGCAGACCCCGAACATGAGGATGAAGTCAAGTGGCACTTGGATGCCGCCGCCTACGACGTCCAGTACGCCAAGCCAATCCGACGAAATGGTGAGCTGACCTGGATCTGCGCGATTCTCATAACTCGTCACAAGCGAGGTAAACGCGTTGGCGAATCCGTCGACATAAAAGGTGAGGCTCGCGAGACATGCGGAGACAAGGCATGCGATTGCGAGGTAGATGGCTCTGCGCTTGCCTTGGGGATCGTTGTGCAACGCTATCGCAAAGAGGAGTCCGAGGGAAAAGCCTTCCACCATATAGAGTAGCGGCGTGCGAAACGAGACGAGATAGCGCTCGAACAAGTCGAGAGGTTGCACGCGCGAGTGGGCTAAGAGCACCGCACCTGCAAGCAGTCCAAGGAGGGATCCAGGTCCCTTGCCCAAGAGCAATGCCGCAGCCGCGATGGGCCCGAGCAGACCTAGAGCGTAGCCCAGATAATCGCCTTCAGGCCCAATGCCAATGAAGCCGAACTGAGTGAAGGTCATACATGTGGAGATGATGAGCAGGGCAGCAAACACTTGGACCTTGGTCCGTTTGGACTCCGCGTGTAGTAGTCCTTTCCAGTCAAGGATTCTATGCCCAGTCTTTTCCATGCGCACTCCTCACATTGAGCCTGCGTATATCATGCCACGAAAGTGACCGGTGGTACAAATTTGAATCGATGCGTGTGTACATGAAGAGGCGTGAAAAGGATACCGATACGGTAGGTATTACCAGCATCTGGGCGTATAATCTCACGCGAACGGAGCCAAGGAGGTGCCATGATTTCGACCAAGGGACGCTATGCCATACGAGTGCTCGTGGACATTGCTGAGCAGGACAGAGGGGGATACGTACCACTGCGCGATGTGGCGGCGCGGCAGGGTATGTCGGAGAACTATTTGCAACGTATCGCAAGGCTCTTGGTGGACGCTGGTATCCTCGTCGGTGTGAGTGGCAAGGGCGGCGGGTATCGGTTGGCACGGCCGGCATCGGAGTGTACGGTGCTCGAGGTGCTCGAAGCTGCTGAGGGGACGCTTGCCTGCGTGGCGTGCTTGGTTCCAGGTGCTGAGGTCTGCGAGCGTGCCCATCGATGCGAGACGGTCGGCATGTGGAAGCGCTTCGACGAAACCGTGCGCGCGTTCTTTGGCGGCATCACCGTTGCCGACCTTGTCGTCGAAGGCGAGGGGAGAGATAATGACGAGTGAGGTCAAGGTCCTTATTGACGAGCTGGCTAGTCGGCATACTCTATCACCGGACGGATATGAGCAGCTCATCGAAAGGCGCACGCCTGAGGCGGCAGAGCATCTGGCGAAGAGGGCCGATGCCGTACGCCGAGAGATTTACGGAAACACGGTCTTTGTACGCGGTCTCATCGAGATCAGTAACATTTGCAAGAACGATTGCCTCTACTGTGGCATCCGAGCTTCAAATCGCAACGTCGAGCGCTATCGGCTCGATCCAGACACAATCGTTGCCTGCGCGTGCGACGGTTGGGAATACGGCTATCGCACCATCGTGTTGCAGGGCGGCGAGGAAACGACTTATTACAGCGATGACGTTTTGTGCTACGTAATCGAACGCATTATCAAGGCGTGTCCCGACACGGCTGTCACCGTGTCGATGGGCGAGCGAGGTCGGGCGAGCTTCCAGCGCCTCTATGATGCCGGAGCTACGCGCTATCTGCTGCGTCATGAGACGGCAAACAAGGAGCATTACGAGCGCTTGCATCCCTCGTCTATGAGCTTCGAGCATCGCATGCAGTGTCTACGCGACCTTCGCGACATCGGCTATCAGGTGGGTGCGGGCATGATGGTAGGCTCCCCGTTCCAGACAACGCGGCATCTCGTGGATGACCTCGTGTTCATCGAGACGTTCAAACCCGACATGGTGGGCATCGGCCCCTTCATTCCTCATCACGACACGCCGTTTGCCGACGAGCCGGCGGGGACGCTCGAGCTCACACTCTACCTGCTCTCGATCATCCGTCTCATCCACCCGCGTGTGCTCTTGCCAGCTACCACGGCGCTTGGTACCATCGACCCGCTCGGCCGTGAGAAGGGCGTACAGGCAGGTGCTAACGTCGTGATGCCCAATCTCTCGCCTGTGGCCGTGCGCAAGCAATACGAACTCTACGACAACAAGATCTGCACGGGTGACGAGAGCGCCGTCTGCCGGGGTTGTTTGGCGCGTCGCATGGCCAAGGTCGGCTATGAGGTCGTGGTGGATCGTGGCGACATCGCGGGTCTATAAAAGGGTGCGCGCAAAGTTGGTGACCCCTTTGCGCGCATCCCTCTTGTGTGCCTTATGAACGAATCTATCCCTCGAAGGGGACGACATGGGCGACGGCGTCGGCGAGGCTTACCTCGGTCTCGTCGTTGTCGAGGTCGAGCAGGGTGTACTTCCAGTTGCCCATGCCAAGCTCGTGCATGTACTCGAGCTGACGGAAGCCATGACGGGTCGTCATGCGCTCTACGAGGTCATGGTTGTGGACGAGCCCGGCATCGGTCATGGCGACCACGAGGTCGACGCTTGCGGCGTCGATGGCGCAGATGTCGAGCGAGGCGAGGATGCCGACATTGGGTGTGACGACCGGCTGGGCGGCAAGTCCCTCGCAGTCGCAGCTCACGGACATGTTGCGCATGACGTTGACATAGACGATGTGCTCGCCGAAGTGGTCGATGGTTGCCTTGGTGGACTCGCTGATTTTTTCCATCAGCTCCTCATTGTCGACCGACCACTGGTGGCCCCAGGTCTGGCCGTTGTCGGAGGTCTGAGCATGAATCCACTTCTTGCCTTCCTTGCCGGAGGCACAGCCGATACCGAGGTTCTTGTTTGACCCGCCAAAGCCGCCCATGGTGTGACCCTTGAAGTGCGTGAGAGTGAGCATGGAGTCATAGTTGGCGAGGTTGGCACCGACGGCCATGGTGTCGAACCACTTGCCGTTCTCGACGGGCCACTCGATGTAGCCGTTCTCGTCGGTGATGTCTACCGGACAGAAGGTCCAGCCATTGTGGGCGATGGTGTCACGGTGCTTTTCGGTGGTGTCGCGGTCGCCCGCGTAGTAGGTGTTGGTTTCCACGATGGTGGCGTCGGGTAGGTCTTTGGCGACGAGCTCGGCTACCCAGGGTCGAGGGATGATGTTTGGTCCGTCCTTCTCGCCGGTGTGGAGCTTGATGGCGATGCGGCCTTCGAGGTTTCCCGCCACCTTGGCAAAGGCCTTGCGCAGGCCCTCTGCCGAGAGGTCGCGGGTAAAGTAGACGACAGACGAGCCACCGTCACGCTGATCCGGCGCGATGTAGTGGTCGCCGCCAGTGGCTGGTGTTGCTGCATGTATCGCCATGGTTCCTCCTTGGTATCAGGGACGTTAATCGTCAGTATAATACTTTTGGGCTAGCCCATGAGGTCGGTGACCTCATCCCAGGACACCGAGGATGCATCGATGGCCTCGCGTGGGCCAAAGACGCAGGTGGCGTCCCCGCTCGTGGTGCTTGCAAGCAGAGCGGCGAGTCCGCGGACGTCCTCTGCCGTGGTCGCGAGTATCTGGGCACGAACCTGCTCACGCCAGCCGAATGGCCTGCCAGAGAATCGCAGCAGGTCTTGTCGGCGCGCAAGGGCCCTCGGCTTGGTAGGCGCGTCATGGGTTGCGACGGTCGAGACGACATACCCCGCGAGCTCGTCTTCGTCAGGCTGCCATGTGTTAAGCCATGCCGCTTGCTCGTCATAGCGCTGTAGGGTCGCATCGATGTTCGGGTCGCGATACGACCAGAACTGCAGGATGCCAGTCATGGTTCGACGGAAACCGCAACCGTATGCGCCGCCCTTGACGCGCACCTCGTTCCATAGGTAATCGTAGGAAAAAACGCGCTGAGCGACGTGCCAGATGCCCGAGCGCTCAAAGCCTTCGATGGCGGGTGCTTTGGATGCGCCCACAAAGCTTACGTTCGAAGGTATCACGAAAGCCTCGTTGCGCGGCTGCGGGGTCGGTATCACGAGCTGCGTGGTGCCGTCGGCAAGAGGGGCGAGACCAAGCGTCGAGCCCGTCTCCCAGAAGCGCTCGCGGTCCTTGCTAGCTCCCACGAAGGAGGAGATTACGTTGCCTGCGGTAAAGATGCGCCTTGCGAGCTCGGACAAGCGCCCTGTGAGGGCAGTCTTGCGCTCGTCCCAGTGTGTGAGTAGATCCTTGAGAAAGAGGTAGTATTCCACGCCACCCATGGCATTCGATACCTTCGAGGCGGCGGAATAGTAGCCTGCCATACGGGCTATGGCGCTGGCATGTCCCGCGTTGACGAAATGCTGTTCGAGCGAGATGCGACGTTGCTGCAAGATGGCGAGAATGCGGTCGGTGTCGTCAAAGAGCGTCTCGCCCCACACCTCGCTGGGAATGCTTGCAAGCGCATCCACGTTCTCCGTAAGGGCGCTTGCGCCGACGACCATGGTAGGCGCGGCGAAGAGCCGATCGTCGGGGCGTCCGAAGGTCTCACAGAAGAAATCGAGCGTGCCGAGTTTGAGCTGCATGAGCGTGTCGAGTTCGGCGGCCGTGTGTTGGCTCGTGGCGAGCTTGCCGAGAAGGTCGCTCAACAGTCCCGTATAGGGCATGTCCTCGTAGTTGAGGTGACGTAGGTCGAAGTAGTGGTAGACGTAATCGATGCCGTGCGTCTCCAACTCGTGGGCGATGCAGGGTAGGGGGGCGTCGACGTCGTACGGCTCTATCTCTGGCTTGGGCGACTCGATGTCCGCTATCGAGAGACGGGGAAGCTTGGCGAGGTCCTCTTCGGCATCGGGGGCTTCCTGCTCGGCGCGAAGGGCCTCTACCTCGTGTGTGATGCGCTCGATGTCGCCATCGTTGAGGGTTTCCCTGAGCGCCCGCAGTTCAGCCTCCTCCTGTGAGGCGGCGCCATCCGTGACGGGTACGAGTTCGACCTCCGCCGAGTGCGTGCTCTGGCAGACGAGTTCGCGCAGGAGATCCTCGAAGTAACCCTCATCGAGCTTGGCCTTGAAAGTCGTGATGACATCCTCGAAGTGCAGGTAGTCGATAGGACGCTCGTCGTCATAGAGCCAGCTGGCCATCACATGCATTGAGAGCGCAATGCCTGCCGGATAAGAGCCGAAGTCCTGTTCGCGCAGGTTGAACTCCGCTTGCGCCAACGACGCCGCGAGGCGGTCGTGGCCGATGCCCTCGTCACATAGTCGGGCACAGGTGTCCTCAACGAGGTTGCGATACTCTTCGGCGACGCCCTCCTTTGCGCCTTTGAGCACAAGAACCACGCGCGGCTGCAGCTCGCCATCCATGAGGATGGGCATGAGGTCGTCGCCGAGACCCGCATCGAGCACGGCACGCTTGAGCGGAGACTCATTGGAGCCTGCTAGGGCATCGAGGAGGACATCGGTGGCAAGTATGCGCTCGCGTTGGGCGGCGTTGCCAGCCACGTAGGCTAGGGCAACGGCAGCGTTTTCTGGTGCGGTTGCCATCTCGACGCGTGAGAGACCCGCAATCACTGGCTTCTGCATCTCGAGGGGGTTCGGTGCGCCTACGTTGCGCTTCTCAGCCTTGCACAACCGTTCGTCTATGAATGTCAGCTCGCGTTCGATATCCATGTCACCGTAGAGGATGACATAGGCATTGGCGAGGTCGTAGTGACGCGCGTGGGCGTCGAGGAACTGCTCGTAGCTAAGCGTGGGGATAGCGCGCGGGTCACCGCCCGATTCGAAACGGTAGCAGGTGTCGGGAAAGAGCGCGCGGTCCACACCGAGCAGCAGTACGTCGTCGGGATCCGAGGTCGCACCTTTCATCTCGTTGAAGACGACGCCGTTGTACGCAAGCCCGTCGTCTTCGGTGACTTCCAGGTGCCAGCCCTCTTGTTCAAAGATGCGGGGACGTTGGTAGATGGCCGGATGCAGCACGGCGTCGAGGTAAACGTCCATAAGGTTCTCGAGGTCGGCGGTGTTGGTGGAGGCCACCGGATACATCGTCTTGTCCGGGAAGGTCATGGCGTTGAGGAAGGTCTGCATCGAAGTCTTCAACAGGTTGACGAAGGGTTCCTTCACTGGGAAGCGGTCCGATCCACAGAGCACCGAGTGCTCGATGATATGAAAGACGCCCGTGTCGTCGGCGGGAGGTGTCTTGAACGCTATGGCGAAGGACTTGTTGTCGTCATCGCAGGCGATCCAGAGTGCCCGCGCACCAGTTGCGGCATGGCGCATGATGTAAGCCGTGCCTGCGAGTTCTGGCAAGGGTTCGATGCCCGTGACCTCGAATCCCGCGTGAACGCTGTCGATGCGCAGCGTGGCGTTTGCGAAGTTGCTCATGTATACCTCCTGGCGGTTCCTAGAGTCGAACGCACCATAGTGTAACCCACTTAAGGCTCGTGTCATTCGGTGCGGTGGGCCTTCATCGCGACCTTGTTGGCGTACATGGCCGCATCAGCGCGCTTGAGGACGTCATCCGCACAGCTATCTTCTTTGGCGGTAAAAGTTGCCATGCCGATGGCCGCCGATACCTTCTCCCATTCCTCGAGCACAGGATTGTCTTGGCATTCTTGCACTACGGACTTGAATTTCTGAAGCATGAGACCTGCGTCAAGTGTCTCTTTTTCCTCGAGCACGGCTAAAAACTCGTCGCCTCCCACCCGATAGCTGTGTTGCGTGCCAAAGACGCAGCGAACCAGCTCGGCACACGCTTTCAGGTACGCATCGCCCTTCTCGTGACCGTAGGTATCGTTGACGCGCTTGAGGAAGTTTGCGTCTATCATGAGAATCGCGAACTCGGCCGTGCCCGAGGCAATGCGGGCGTCAAGCGTTGTGGCGTACTCCAAGTAGGAGGTTTTGTTTTTGAGACCGGTGAGCGGGTCAGTGTAGGAGGTCCGCTCGATTCGTTCCATGGGTCGCATGACTCTATGCTCGGTGATGCCGAAGCCGATGATCGCCACGATTCCCACGAACGCGACGAGGACGATGACCATGCTTAAAAGGATGTTGCGTGTGAGGTCGTTGATGGCGTCCATGGAGAAGTCGACGGCCGCATAACACTGGCACGTACCTTGGGAGTCGTAGATGGGACGATAGACCGTGAGCAGGTGGCCAAAGGTGTCATCGGTGACGATGGGGTCGACCGGTTTGCCGGCAAGGAGGTCGTCAATGAAAGGGGCGAACGACTCGTCAAAATCCACGATGGCACCCGGCTCCTCGGCCGAGATGGTATCCGTGCCGATGTCGAGGTCAAAGACGACATGGCAGCCGTCCGGTTGAATCTGGTATACGTACAGGTAGAGGATGTCTGGGTAGGCACGCGAGAGCGCGTAGAGGCGCTGCTCGATGGCATCATAGGTGGGAAAGTCGTGACCCCGGCTAAGGTACTCGTCTACGTCGTCCCCATCGATTTCTGCGGCGATGAGGCTGGTGATACCCTGACCGTATCGAGCGGAGGTATCTACGACGTAGTTGCGAAAGGTGAAGTAGGCGGTCGCGACAAATGCCGCCGAAACCACGAGGAGTCCGACAAAAAGCGTGAGCAACAACCGCTTGCGGATGCTGCTCACGTCGAGGTGCTCTGTGGTCTCCATCTTGGCCTGCATGTGCTAGATGCGATCCATCTCTGAGAGGACGGTGGAATACCACACGTCGTAGATGTCATTGCTCGCATACATCTCGGCGCCCTCCAACGTGACGGTACTACCGTAGATGTCTGAGTATCCATGGACGTAACTGTCGATGGCTGTTTCCCAGCTGTCCCAGTCCGACGAGCCCCAACCCCACGCGTTGTGATCGCGGAAGCATATTTGGCCCCAACCGCTCTCTACGCCTGCGATGGCGGGGGCAATGCGCGGGTCTACGCCGTAAGTCGAAGCGGCCTGGGCAAAGTCGGCGCCGTGGCCGGCGAGTGCGGTGCCCTCCAGATAGGCATCGATGCGTGATGCCCAGTTGGAGACCTCGTCCGAGGTCGTGTTCGTGACGATGGGCTCGGTGCTCGGACTCGGCGCAGGAGCCACCTCCACGGTCGCGGTATTGCCAGAAACCGTGGTAAAGGTTGCCTCATTGGTCGGCTTATCGTTGGTAGCGGGAGTGCTTGGCTGCGGAGTGGTTTGATTGCTGGGGTTGGCCTCGGGCTTCGGCGCCTCAGTCGACGTCTGCTGCGCTGCGGGCTTGTTTTCCGCAGGTTTAGCATCCGTGGGCTTGTTATCTGCAGGCTTGGCATCGTTGTTGGTCGGGGTCGCCTGCTGCGTAGCGGCTCCCGATGGGGCCGTGGTGGTTGGTGCCGTTGTGACGGGGCCAGTCGATGAGGCGGTATTCACCTTTGCCTGCGCTGCCGCGATTGCTGCTGCGCGGGCATCGGCCTCCTGTGCGGCCTTCTTTTCTGCCTGTTGCTGAAGGGCGGCGCGTGTATTGCGCGCGACCTCCAAGGCTTCTCGCGCGTCTTCCTGCTTGGTGACAGCCGCGTCGCGCTCGACCATGAGTGATGACTGTGCCTGCACCAGTTCGTCCTGCATCGTGCTCAGGGCCTTGATCTCGGCAGTGTTGCGCGAGGTGATGGAGTCGATGTAGTGCAGGGTGCTCACGAAGTCGTTGAAGTCATCTGTCGAGATGATGAGGTCGATGAGGTTAGGAGAACTCTGCTGGAACTTGTAGAGCGTCCGTATGGAGGCTGCTGTGCGAGCGCGTTGCTCGGGCAGACGTGCCTCGATGTCGGCCACCTTTGCCTCGTTGTCGGAGATTTGCGCGTTGAGGTTCTCGAGCTCAGCCTCTGCTTCGCGATACGCGGTCGTTGTGGCTTCCACCTGCGCGTTGATTTCAGCCAGTCCCGCTATGGGGGTTGCTGAGTCATTGCCTGCGGCAAATGCCGTGGCGAACGGGCTGGTGGCAAGTGCCAATGAGAGCGTACATGCGATGGCAGCATGCCTGCGAACGAACGAATGCTGTTGCATAGCCTGTCTCCCTGCTTCGTTTATAGATGGCAGACATAATAGACCAAATTGTGGTAACCCACGGGATATCCACGCGTGGAACGGGGGAACGGGTTTTCGTTCGCTGAAGGCACGCCTCCCCGCTTAACAAAAAACGACCAGACTTAGGGGGCGCACGAAAGGCACGAGCCCTTTCGTGCGCCCCCTACCGCTCGATGGCGATGGGGTCACCGATGGAGTTACTTGACTACCAACGTGTCACAGCCGGGAATGCGCGAAAGGAACGTAGAGGTCGAGCCCATGAGAGCATACCGGAAGTTGGAGAGGCCCAGTGCCCCGCAGATGATGAGGTCGGGCTTGATTTGGTTGATCATCTCGTCGCGCAGCGTCTCGCGTACCTTGCCGATGCGCACGATCAACTCGACCTTGCGAATTTGGGGCTCCATCTCTGCCTCGGCGATTTGTGGGGCGATGCCCTCGCGGAAGCTCTTTTCGAGCGTGGGCAAAAGCTCCATCGGGTACGAACCGGCGGTCTCAAGGGTGGTGGCGTCGACCACATGGCCGATGAAGAGCTCGGCGTTGTTGTTTGCGGCGATGATGATGGCGCGTTGGATGACCAGCTCTTGCTGCGGCGTTCCATCCACTGCCACGAAGATGCGGTCGTAGCCCAGTGACTGATAGTTGGGTGCGGGGATTCCCGTGGTTGGCATGGCTACCTCCGTTCGGCGAAACAGGCTGCTCGGCTGGGGACAATGCGCGAATGATGGCTCCGCGTGCCCCCTGTGTTGCAACGACATAGTTTAGCTGCTTCGAGCCACGCTCTCACCGACGAATGTGCGCGCGGTTGTGCTGGTTTGGTGTGCGGTGGCTTGCGCGGGGCGCTGGGGGTTCATGATGGATAGGTATGTGCGGCGGAACGCGCGACCCGCGCGGAGGGAGGAACCGTGGACATTATCGAACTGCTCAAGGCGGCTCTTTTTGGTCTGGTGGAGGGCATCACTGAGTGGCTGCCCGTATCGAGCACTGGTCACATGTTGTTGCTCGACCAGTTCGTGAAGCTCGACGTAAGCCAGGACTTCTGGGACATGTTTCTGGTGGTCATACAGCTCGGCGCCATTCTTGCTGTGCTCGTGCTCTTCTTTGACAAGCTCAATCCCTTCTCGGGTCGCAAGTCCGCGACCGAGCGTCGGGGCACGTGGCGGCTCTGGGCCCAGGTGATCGTGGCCTGCATTCCTGCGGCGGCCATTGGCATCCCGCTCGACGATTGGATGGAAGAACACCTCGGCAGTCCTTTCGTGGTCGCGGGTGCGCTCATCGTGTACGGCATCGCCTTTATCCTGATCGAGAATGCGCGAGGGAATGCGCTGAGCGGTGCGCACTTGGCCCCGTCGCACAAACGGCTTGCGCTTACGTCAGACGCCAATGCGCGCGTGCAGTCGGTCTTTGACATGGATTGGGGTACGGCGCTCGGCATCGGGGCGTTTCAGGTGCTCTCCATCGTACCGGGTACGTCACGGTCGGGCTCCACGATTATCGGTGGGCTGCTGTTGGGCTGCTCGCGTGCCGTTGCCGCAGAGTTCACGTTCTTTCTCGCCATCCCCGTCATGGTGGGGGCGAGCGGACTGCGTCTCGTGAAGTTCTTCCTCAAGGGCAACTCGTTCGCTGCGCAGGAGCTGGCGATTCTTGGCGTAGGCTGTGTCGTGGCGTTCGTCGTGTCGATGCTTGCGATTCGCTTCCTCATGGGCTTCGTGAAGAAGCACGACTTCAAGCCGTTCGGTTGGTACCGCATCATCCTCGGCGTCGTGGTGATTGCGTACTTCGCACTGGTGCGCTAGGATGGGCCGCCCTGAAGTCAAGGCCATCGAGGTACGCGGAGCACGGGTGCACAACCTCAAGGACGTGGACGTGAGCATCCCGCTGGGTCAGGTCGTGGGCATTGCGGGCGTCAGTGGCTCGGGAAAGTCGAGCCTTGCGATGGGCGTGCTCTATGCCGAGGGGTCTCGTCGCTACATGGACGCGCTTTCCACCTACACGCGGCGGCGCATATCCCAGACGAGCCGTACCGACGTGGACGAGGTGCTGCACGTGCCAGCAGCGCTCGCGTTGCGTCAGCGTCCGGGCATTGCGGGTGTGCGTTCGACCTTTGGGACGTCAACTGAGCTGCTCAATCACTTGCGGCTCCTCTTTAGTCGATTGGGAAGCCACGTCTGCCCAAACGGGCACCATGTACCCCCGAGCATGGCCGTGGCGCTCGAGCAGGACATCATATGCCCTGAGTGCGGTGCGAGCTTCATGGGGCCTGGCGCTGAGATGCTCGCCTTTAACTCCGATGGCGCATGCCCAGAGTGCGCGGGAACGGGGACGGTGCGCCGCGTTGACGAGTCCACGCTCGTACCCGATGAGAGCAAGACCATCGATGAGGGGGCTGTCGTGCCATGGGGCCATCTCATGTGGTCTCTCATGAAAGACATTGCCCGGCAGGCAGGCGTGCGTACCGACGTGCCGTATCGCGATTTGACCGACAGCGAGAAGGAATTCGTCCTACACGGCGCACCTGATAAGTATCACCTGCTCTACCACAACGAAAAGACGGGCACGGCGGGCGAGATGGACTTCACCTATTACAGTGCCGTCCACTCCGTCGAGAACGCGCTTGCCAAGGTCAAGGACGAGAAGGGGCTCAAGCGCGTGGCACGCTACCTTGCCGAGGCGCCATGTCCGGCGTGCGGTGGAACGCGGCTTAGCGACGCCGCTCGCGCACCGCTCGTTCGGGGCATCAACCTCGCTGAGGCGACGGCCCTGACGCTCGACGAGCTGGCGGAATGGGTTCTTGGGGTGCCAGATTCCATGCCCAAAGATATGCAGCCCATGGCCAGCACCATCGTGGACAACATGGCTGAGCCGATGGAGCGCCTGCGCGAGCTGGGCTTGGGCTACCTTTCGCTCGACCGCGCAAGTGCGACTCTTTCCACGGGCGAGCGACAGCGAGCGCAGCTCAGTCGTGCCGTGCGCAATCGCACGACGGGGGTGCTCTACGTGCTCGACGAACCGAGCATAGGATTGCATCCCTCGAACGT
>CACXDP010000354.1 GCA_902766445.1 uncultured Coriobacteriaceae bacterium | reverse complement strand
TGTCATCGCCCAACGAGATCACCGCATTGGTGCTGTTACCGTCTCCGTGACCAATGGCTTGACCCGAGCTCTTCTCGGCAGCATACACCTCGACATAGGCCCCGTCGCGGATGTCGACCGAGCCACCCGATGCGTCGTCGCCGCCGCCGATGCCTGAGGCGTATTGATTTTTGTTGGTGCAGGCACCCTTGGCGAGCACCTTGGTCTTTTTGCCGGAAATCTTTATCGTTCCTCCCGTGACCTCATTGCCGCCGCCGATGCCCGCCGCCTCGTCTCCCCCGTAGGCCTTGACGTCGCCGCCGGTGATGGTGATGGTGCCGTTATCCTTCGCCTCGTCGCCGCTGCCGATACCCGCACCATATCGGGCTCCGGATGCCGTAACGGCACCTCCCTTGATCGTGATGTTACCGCTCTTGCCGCCGTCGCCACCGCCAATGCCAGCGCCGTAGCTGCTCGTCGCCTTAGCCGTGACGGTACCACCATAGATGTTGATCGTGCCGCCCGAGCCGCCGTCGTTGCCGCCGCCGATGGCTGCGGCCTCGGCACCGCTCGTCGCCTCAATGGTGCCGCGATAGATGTTGATCGTGCCGCCTGAGCCACCCTTGCCGCCGCCGCCTATACCTGCGCCGTACTTGGCACCCGTGGCCTTGATGGTGCCGCCGTAGAAGTTAATCGTGCCGTTGGACCCGGTGCCTCCTCCGATGGCGGCGTAGTTCTCGCCCCTGCCGCTGGCTATCAAAGTGCCAGTTCCCTTCTGCTGGCAATAGATAGTGAGGGTCACGCCGGAGTCCACCTGGATGCCCTGCTTGCACGTGAGTGTCGCACCGTCGCACAGGATGATGGTGTGACTGCCCGCCTTGAAGTGGAGAATGTTGGTAAGCTCCATGTTCTTCGGGACCACGAACCACCCCCAGCCATATGTAGGTCCCCCAGTGTCCGTCAGCAGACTCCACACGTCACGGTACGCCACATCGCCGTTTTCGTCGATGTAGGAGATGGAGCTTGAGAACGTGGCCTCGCCGTCCGTGAGATTGGAGGACACCGTGGCGTTCGGGTCACTGCTATAGAAATACGCCGTTGGGTCCTGGCCACTGTTGTACCTGCCGTACCCGCTGGTGAATACTCCCGAGGACACTCCCTCCACAGACACGCCAATCCTTGCCTCGTCGGACAAGGCCATGTCCACCTTGACTGTCTGTGCCGACGCCAGGTGGAGATCATCATCCTGGCCACCTATATCGTTGCCACTCACCTGCAGTCTGTGACCGACCGTAACGTTGCCGGACGCCACATACACACCACACTTGTTTCCCGTAACAGCACCCCCGTGCAATACGAGCTCAGACCCCTCGCTGCGTATGCCGGTCGACGATTCCTCAATGTTGCCGCCATGTAGGTAGGTCGTGCCCTTATTAGTGATGGCGATACCGTTCTTTCGCACCAAAGTCCCATGGCCTGTCTGCTGCCCCCAAACGTGCAACGTCGCACCAGCTTCTACCACGAGACCACCGCATTCATACCTCGCGCCATCGACAAGAAGGAGATTGACGTTGCCGGTGACGGGAATCGGGGCATAGCCAGCGTCAATCGATCCATCTACGACGTACCAAGCACCCTCCCCTGATGCGGGACCCTCTAACTTGGTGTCGGTATCACGAATCTTCTCGTAGCTGTTGACGTACTTCACGAAATCGTGGTCATCGACGTAAGGAACGGAGACGTTCCAGAGCGCCGTAAGCTTGGTGTTCGCAGTGAGGGTGATGGTCTCTCTGGCGGGAAGCACCTTGGCGCCCGCACCACCTATCTCGACCTTCCACGCATTGAACCATTGCCCTGTTGGTGTGGTATATCCGTGATCGGGCAGCTCGTACCTTGAGCCAACCTCGCGGTAGACGGTCGCCATGCTTCCAGTCGCGCCTTCTCCTGCCTCGAAGGAAACCCTCGCGGCTCGCAGCCCGCACTTCGAACAAGTGCAGGTGCCCGTCTCGTCCTCCTCGTAGCTATGCTGCTCGTCACCCACCTGATTGCAGACGGGACAGGCCCAATGGTGCAGACTGTAGTCCTTCTCTCCGTCGCGGGTAATCTGCGTGTAGGTTCGTTGATCCTCGTGCTCGCACTTGGGCTTCTGCATCGTCACCGTAGCATCTGTAGAATGCGTCCCATTGTTTGTCGTGAGCGTGAGGTGGCAGGTGTGGTCGGCGAGGTCCGCATTGCTTACGCTCGCGTCGTACCAGTTCTCGTCGAGCGGCGTCCAGACCTCGACAACGACGGTGCGCGCCTCTCCGGTCCCGGCGATACCCGTCTGACTGTACTCATCATTCTTGTAGAAGGTGAGAAAGAAGCTGTCTTCACGTTCCTCGAGGTCATAATACACGTCATCTTCGTCTGTATAGACACCGTAGAAGTCCTCGATGGCCTCGCGATGCGTCTCGCCGCCTATGACCGCTGACGCATAGGTGTTGGTGAGCGTGGCCGAGCCGAAGCCGGCAGCCGGCACATTGATGTTTATGTACCATACGATGAAGCGGTCATCCTCTTCGAATTCGCCACTCGCGCTAAGAACGTCATCGGCGCCCTGTGCCCGCAAGGAAACCTCCTCGAGTGGCGCGCGTCCCTCATCACCCGTCAGTTTCTCGATTGGTTCCTGTGCAGTATCCTCACCGGTAACAACCTCGAGAGGCTCCTCATCTGGCGCTTCCTCAATCGACTTCTCTGCAGAGCCCTCCCCATTGCTCGACGACGAGACCCCCTGCCCCTCAATCGCGTCTGACCCCGCCACCTCGGCTAAGGCATCCGCGACACCTTGAGCGGGAACGAGGCTCAGCACCAGCGCGACACTCGTCAGCGCCGCAAGGAATCGTCTGAACGCACCCGTCGTCATTTTGATCACGCCCTCTCCGCTACCAGACATTCCAAATATCCTGTATTTGAACAACTATATCTAGTATGCCACGTTTTCATGCATGCCATACGTCTTGAAGATATAAAGACACCTCTCATTGTGCGCTCGACGATTCTCGCGCACAATGAGAGGTACCCCTCTACTCGCAAATGCTATCTGAGGTCAAGACGCCCGCTAGCGCCGCGCTAGTCTCCGTCGCGTGACGGCCGCTCGTTGCGCGCGCGGCGCCGCTCGTAGGCGAGCGCTGCGGCGCCAAGGCCGGCGAGCGCTGCTGGCAGCGCGGCCGAGGTGGCGTCGCCCGTCTTCGGCGTGGTCGTCTTCGTGGTGGTCGTCGAGGTCGTGGCCGGCCTGGAGGTGCCGGAGGCCCCGCCGTTGTTGCCGTTACCCGAGTTGCCGCCGTTGCTGCCGTTGCCGTTGCCGTTGTTGTTG